>SEGN01000371.1 GCA_004211245.1 Variovorax sp. | reverse complement strand
GACGCCGAAGAAATACATGCCGTCGTGATGGTCGCCGGCCCGCTGCGCGTAGGTGGCGGGCGCATCGGTGCCGTCGTTGGCGAACGCACTCACGCCCGTGGCGATCGGGTCACCCAGGCGGTAGAGCACCGTGGCCGAGTAGCCGGCCGGCACCCGCAGCGCCCAAGCTGGGCTTCAACCCGGTGGCCAAGAATCTGCTCGACGCGGTGACCGTGCCGGCCGGCTACTCGGCCACGGTGCTCTACCGCCTGGGCGACCCGATCGCCACGGGCGTGAGTGCGTTCGCCAACGACGGCACCGATGCGCCCGCCACCTACGCGCAGCGGGCCGGCGACCATCACGACGGCATGTATTTCTTCGGCGTCGACGGCGCCGGCAAATGGGCGCCGAAGGCCACCGACCGCGGCCTGCTGGTGATGAACCACGAGGCCATCACGCCGGCGTACCTGCACCCCACGGGCCAGACCCTCACCGGCAGCAACACGACGCTGACGCGCACCGTGGCCGACGAGGTGCTGCGCGAGTTCTACCTGCACGGCGTGAGCGTGATCGAGGTCAACAAGGGCAGCACCTGGAGCTACAAGCAGGACTCCACCTTCAACCGTCGCGTGCACACGCTGACCGAAATGGCCTTCGCCGGCCCGGTCGCCAAGACCGATTTCCTGAAGACCAAATACAGCGCCGACGGCAGCATGACCCGCGGCACGCTCAACAACTGCGCCAACGGCCACACGCCGTGGGGCACGTACGTGACCTGCGAGGAGAACTGGGCCGGCTACTTCCGCCGCATCACCACCACCGACAACGCCAACCGCACGGCGAAGGAGCTGGCCTCGTTCACGCGCTACGGCATCGGCGGCACCGGGACGGGCGCCGCCACCATCGCCAGCGGCAACGGCAACGGCCGCGAACTGTGGGCCACGGTGACACCCGACACACCCGACAACCTCTATGGCCGCTGGAACACGGAGGTGCTCGGCGCCACCGCCGTCGACGATTTCCGCAACGGCGCCAACACCTATGGCTGGGTCGTCGAGATCGATCCCTTCGCTCCCGGCAGCATGCCGAAGAAGCGCACCGCACTCGGCCGCTTCGCGCACGAAGGCGCCGAGCTGGGCCCGGTGGTGGTCGGCAAGCCGCTGGTCTGGTACATGGGCGACGACTCGCGCGGCGAATACATCTACAAGTTCGTGTCGACGCAGAACTGGAGCGCGGACGACATCGGCGGCGGCATGGCGGCGGGCGACAAGTACATGGACTCGGGCCGCCTGTACGTGGCCCGCTTCGACGCCGCCGGCACTGGTGTCTGGCTCGAGCTCAAGTTCGGCATCAATGGCATCACCGCGGCCAACCCGGCCTACGCCTTTGCCAGCGACGCCGACGTGCTCGTCAACGCGCGCCTGGCGGCCGACGCCGCAGGCGCGACCAAGATGGACCGCCCCGAGTGGACGGCCGTGAACCCGAAGACCGGCGAGTGCTACGTCACGCTGACCAACAGCAACAACGCCTTCCGCCCGCTGGCCGGCACGGACGCCGCCAATCCGCGTTCCTACAACACGCCCGCAGGCGCTGCGGCCGGCAACCCGAACGGCCACATCGTGCGCTTCGCCGACGCCGGCGGCGATCCGGCCGCCACCACCTTCAAGTGGGACATCTACCTGTTCGGCGCCCGCTCGAACGCACCGGCCGACGTCAACCTGTCGCAGTTGAGCGCCGACAACGACTTCTCCAGCCCCGACGGCCTGTGGTTCAGCCAGGCCACGCCGGGCCTGTTGTGGCTCGAGACCGACGACAGCGCCTACACCGACGTGACCAACTGCATGCTGCTGGCGGCGGTACCGGGTACGGTCGGCGACGGCGCCGCCAAGACCATCACCAACACCAGCGGCACCGCGACCCGCCAGCAGGCGACCTTCGTCGGCAAGGCGCCGGGCACCGACGGCCTGCGCCGCCTGCTGGTCGGGCCGAAGCAGTGCGAGATCACGGGCATCGCGGAGTCGGGCGATGGCCGCGCGCTGTTCGTCAACATCCAGCACCCTGGCGAAGAGACCCAGCCGGTCTACACGGACCCGACCAGCTTCGCCAGCCATTGGCCCGACGGCGGCACCGCGCGGCCGCGCTCGGCGACCGTCGTGATCACCCGCAACGACGGCGGTGTCGTGGGTCTCTGATCGATCTGCGTCCGGCCTGAGCCGCGAACGGCGCGCCCGGCAACGGTCGCGCCGTTTCGCTTTTCGGCGATCATCGGCGCTGTTCGAGGAGACACACCAATGAAGATCGCCACCGGATTGATCGGTCTCGGCGCCATGGGCAGCGGCATGGCCAGGTCGCTGCGCCGCGCGGGCCACGACCTGCATGTGTTCGACGTGCGGCCCGGCGCGGCCGAAGCCTTCGCGCAGGAGGGCGGCCACGCCTGCACGACGCTGGCCGAGCTCGGCGCGTGTTGCGACGTCGTGGTGTCGGTGGTGGTCAATGCCGCGCAGACGGAGAGCGTGCTGGCCGAGCTGTTGCCCGCGATGCGTGCCGGCAGCGTGTTCGTGATGTGCTCCACCGTCGACCCGAACGTGTCTATCGCATTCGAGGCGCGCCTCGCCGAACACGGCGTCCTCTATGTCGATGCGCCGATCTCCGGCGGCGCGGCCAAGGCCGCGAGCGGCGAGATGACGATGATGACGGCAGCCCGCCCCGAGGCCTATGCCGTCGCCGACCCGGTGCTCGACGCCATGGCCGCCAAGGTCTACCGGCTCGGCGACCGTGCCGGCGCAGGCAGCAAGGTCAAGGTCATCAACCAGCTGCTGGCCGGCGTGCACATCGCGGCGGCGGCCGAGGCCATGGCGCTGGGCCTGCGCGAAGGCGTCGATGCGGCCGCGCTCTACGAAGTCATCACGCACAGCGCCGGCAACAGCTGGATGTTCGAGAACCGCATGGCGCACGTGCTCGCGGCCGACTACACGCCGCTGTCGGCGGTCGACATCTTCGTG
>SEGN01000057.1 GCA_004211245.1 Variovorax sp. | reverse complement strand
TGAGCGTGAACTACGTGCGCGGCCTCACGCCGAAGGTCGCGCGCGTGCGGGCCGAAGGCAAGGTCATCCACTGCGGGCGCCAGCTCGCCACGGCCGAAGCGCGACTGGTCGGGGCCGACGGCACGCTCTACGCCCACGCGACCACCACCTGCCTGGTGTTCGAGCTTCCAAAGCGCTGAGATCCAAAGACCCGGGGCGCGTGGGCCGATCGCCGGACGGGGTTCATTACGGTTGATAATGATTCGCATCAGCGTACAAAGCGCCGATGCTTTTCGTGCAAGAAGACAACCGCCCGGAGGATCCGATGACCGCTTCCCTGCGCCCTGTGCGCGCACTTCCCAGCCTGGCGCTCGCTGTCGCCGCCACCTGGCTTGCCGCTCCGGCGCTCGCCGCAGACGAGCTCACGCTCTACACCACGCGCGAGCCGGGCCTGATCCAGCCGCTGATCTCGGCGTTCACGGCGCAGACCAAGATCGACGTCAAGACGGTGTTCGTGAAGGATGGCCTGCTCGAGCGCGTCAGGGCCGAGGGCGCGCGTTCGCCGGCCGACGTGCTGATGACAGTGGACATCGGCAACCTGCTCGATCTGGTCGATGGCGGCGTGACGCAGCCCGTGAAGTCGGCGGCGCTCGAGTCGGCGATCCCGGCCAATTTGCGTGGCACCGATGGCCAATGGTTCTCGCTCTCGCTGCGCGCCCGCGTGCTCTACGCCGACAAGGGCAGCAAGCTCGCCAGCTTCCGCTACGAAGACTTGGCGAGCCCGCAGTACAAGGGCAAGGTCTGCATCCGCGCCGGCCAGCACCCCTACAACACGGCGCTGGTCGCTTCGATGATCGCGCACGACGGCGAGACGAAGACCGAGCAGTGGCTGCGCAGCGTGAAGGGCAACCTCGCGCGCAAGGCCACCGGCGGCGACCGCGACGTGGCACGTGACATCCTCGGCGGCATCTGCGACATCGGCCTGGCCAATTCCTACTACGTCGGCCAGATGAAGGGCTCGAAGGAAGGCAGCGACGGCCGCAAGTGGGGCGACGCGATCAAGGTGATCCGCCCGGTCTTCGCGAAGACCGGCGGCACCCACGTCAACATCAGCGGCGCGGCCGTGGCGAAGAACGCGCCGAACAAGGCCAACGCCGTCAAGCTCATCGAGTTCCTCGTGTCCGAGCCGGCGCAGGTGCTCTACGCCCAGGCCAACTACGAGTACCCGGTGCGCAAGGGCGTGGCACTCGACCCGATCATCGCGAGCAGCATCGGCGAACTCAAGGTCGACCCGCTGCCGCTGACCGAGATCGCCAAACACCGCAAGCAGGCCAGCGCGCTGGTCGACAAGGTCGGCTTCGATCAATGACCGTACTGCAGCCGGTCGGCCCGCTCTGGCGCGGCGCCGCCTGGCTGATCGCATTGGGGGTGCTCGCGCCGGTGGTCACGCTGGTCGGGCTCGCGCTCGGCGGTGACACCGCCCACTGGGCGCACCTCGCGGATTTCGTGCTGCCGCAGGCCGCGCTGCAGACGGCCCTGCTGCTGGCCGGGGTCGGCACGCTGGTGCTGTTGATCGGCACTGGCTGTGCCTGGCTGGTCTCGGCCTGCGACTTTCCGGGCCGCGGCGTGCTGCACTGGGCTCTGCTGCTGCCGCTGGCAATGCCGACCTACATCGTGGCCTTTGCCTACCTCGACCTGCTGCACCCGATCGGGCCGGTGCAGGGCGCCATCCGCTGGGCGCTGGGCTACGAGAGCCCGCGCGACTTTCGCTTGCCCGACCTGCGCTCGCTGCCAGGCGCTGTGTTCGTGCTCGGCTTCGTGCTGTACCCGTATGTCTACATGACGGCGCGGGCGATGTTCATGACGCAGCCTGCGCACCTGCTCGAAGCCGCGCGCACGCTGGGTGCGAGCCGCGCAGGCGCTTTCTTCCGCGTGGCCCTTCCACTCGCACGACCCGCGCTGGCGGTGGGCCTGAGCCTCGCGCTGCTCGAGACGCTGAACGACGTCGGTGCCTCGGAGTTCCTCGGCGTCAACACGCTCACCGTGGCCGTCTACACCACCTGGATCACGCGCTCCGACCTGGCCGGGGCTGCGCAGATCGCGTGCGCGATGCTGTTCGCGGTGGTGCTGCTGGTGCTGCTGGAGCGGCACGGCCGCCGGCACCAGCGTTTCGCCTCGGGCCAGCGCATGCGGCCGATGCAACCGCGCAAGCTGCACGGCGCTGCCGCGTGGAGCGCGACGACTGCGGCTGCAGTGCCGGTGCTGATCGGCTTCGCCGCGCCGGCGCTCTACCTCGTCTGGGAGACCATGAAGCGGCTGCAGCTCGGCCAGGGTGTTTCGGCGGCGCTGGTCAGCAGCTTCGGCAACACGCTCGCGCTGGCGGGCGGCGTGACCGTGGCAGCGGTGGTCGCGGGACTGGTCGTCGCCTGGGCGGCACGCGCGCTGCGCAGCGGCGGCGGCCCCCGCGCCGGCCAGGGCGCTGCGCGCCTGGCGACGCTCGGCTACGCGATACCGGGAACCGTGCTCGCCATCGGCCTGCTGACGCCGGCGCTGGCATTGGACAACGCGATGGCGGACGCACTCGGCCTGCGCCACCTGCCGTTGATGGGTGCGGGCATCGTGCTCGTTGCGGCCTGCACCATCCGCTTCCTGGCGATGCCGGTCGGCGGCATCGAGGCCGGCCTGAGCCGCATCCCGCCTGCCCTGGAGCAGGCCGCGCGGCTGCTCGGCGAATCGGCGGTCGGTACCTTGCGCCGCGTGCATCTGCCGCTGCTGGCGCCGGCCCTGGCCACCAGCGCGCTGCTGGTGTTCGTCGACGCCATGAAGGAACTGCCGGCCACACTGCTGCTGCGTCCCGCGAACTTCGACACGCTCGCGACCTGGCTTTACGCCGAGGCGGCGCGCGGCACCTACGAAGAGGGCGCGATCGCGGCGCTCGGCATCGTGCTGGCCGGCCTGCTGCCGGTCGCCCTGCTCGCACGCACGCAGTTGCGCGCGCCTGGAACCTCCCGACCATGACGGCCTCCCTGCACATCGACGGACTGCGGCTCGCCTACGAAGGCGCTCGCGGCCTGCACACCGTCGTGGACGGGTTCTCGATGGCGCTCGGCCAGGGCCGGATCGGCTGCCTGCTCGGCCCCTCGGGCTGCGGCAAGACCACGGTGCTGCGCGCGATCGCGGGCTTCGAGCCGGCGCGCGCGGGCACCATCCGCCTCGGCGACACGTTGCTCTCGTCGCCCACCGTGCATCTCGCGCCCGAGCGCCGCCGCGTCGGCATGATGTTCCAGGAGTACGCGCTGTTCCCGCACCTCTCGGCGCAGGACAACGTGGGCTTCGGGTTGCGCCGGCTCGCAGCGCCGGACCGCGCCTCCCGGGTGGCCGAAATGCTCTCGCTGGTCGGCCTGGCCGACGCGGCTGCGCGTTTTCCGCACGAACTCTCGGGCGGCCAGCAGCAACGCATTGCCCTGGCCCGCGCGCTCGCGCCCTCGCCCGACCTGCTCCTGCTCGACGAACCGTTCTCCAACCTCGACGGTGCGACGCGCGAGCGCCTCGTGGCCGAGGTCCGCGACATCCTGCGCGCCGCCGGCCAGACCGCCGTCCTGGTCACCCACAACGAGGCTGAAGCCCAGGCGATGGCCGACCACATTGGCACGATGCACGGCGGGAGACTCACGCGCTGGGTCGCCACCGGGGCGCAGCCGGTTCGATAATCGGCCTATGCGACTACTCCACACGATGCTGCGCGTTGGCAATCTCCAGCGCTCGATTGACTTCTACACGCAGGTGCTCGGTATGCAATTGCTGCGCACTTCCGAAAACCCAGAATACAAGTACAGCCTCGCCTTCGTCGGCTACGAGGGCAACCCGGCGCAGGCCGAGATCGAGCTCACCTACAACTGGGGCACTGAAAGCTACGACCTCGGCAGCGCCTATGGCCACATCGCGCTCGGCGTGCCCGACGCCTACGCGGCCTGCGACAAGATCAAGGCGGCCGGCGGCAACGTCACGCGCGAGGCCGGCCCGGTCAAGGGCGGCAGCACGGTGATCGCGTTCGTGACCGATCCGGATGGCTACAAGATCGAATTGATACAAACAAAATCGACGACGGACCAGGACGGCAGCCATTCAGGCGCCAAGGACGCCGACCCGCTGCGCAGCGCCTGATAGACAGGCAACGGGATCCCGCAAAGACAGGCGTCTGTCACGCCTGAAGCGCTGGACGGCCGGCCGTAAGGCAGCCTCAATCGACCGCGTAATCGACCTGGTAGCGAGCCGTGCGCATATCGCCAATGGCGTCCCGAACGCGCCGATGCGCCGGGTGTTCTGCGTACACGCGCAGTGCGGCAAGGTCCTCGAACTCGCAGTAGAGCACGACATCGCAGGCATAGCTGGCAGCGCTGCTGTCAAGTCCCACTTCGATTCGCAGCAGACCCGGAATCTGGTCGTGCAGCGCCTCGAACAGGCGCTTGATGGTGAGAGCGCCGGCCTGCTTTTCCGAGGCGCTCTCTCCCTTCACATTCCACATGACGATGTGCTTGATCACGTCTGTTCGCACCTATTCAGTGAAAGTCTCTTGCCGCTTGCGACGGATGGCCGGAAGCCCCGCAACCACCAGCGCGGCGGCAGCAACGGCCAGCATCGCAGCGGTAAAGGGCCGTTCCACGAAGATGAGGGGATCCCCGCCCGAAAGAACCATCGACCGCCGGAAGTTCTCCTCCAGCATGGGGCCGATCACGAAGCCGAGCAGCAGCGGCGCGGGCTCGAAGCCCAGGCGCATCAGGAAGTAGCCGCCGACGCCGAATGCCATCAGCGTGTAGACCTGGAATGGATTGTTCGAGATGCTGAGCACCCCGATGCAGCAGAAACCCACAATCGCCGGATAAAGGAGATGGTAGGGCACCGTCAACAGCCGGACCCAGATGCCTACCAGTGGGAGATTGAGCACCAGCAGCATGGCATTGCCGATCCACATCGAGGTGATCAGGCCCCAGAAAAGCTCCGGTTTTTGCAGCATCACTGTTGGGCCGGGCGTGATCCCCTGGACCACCATCGCGCCGATCATCAAGGCCATGACAGGACTCGCGGGGATGCCCAAGGTCAGCATCGGGATGAAGGAGGTCTGCGCGGCAGCATTGTTGGCGGCTTCCGGACTGGCGACGCCTTCGATCGCGCCCTTGCCGAAGGTCTGCGGGTGACGCGAGATCCTCTTTTCCAGGGAGTAGGCAGCGAACGAGGCGAGGATCGCTCCGCCGCCGGGCAGCACGCCCAGTACCGAACCCAGCAGGGTGCCGCGCAGGGCCGGCATGGCGGCACGGGAAAATTCCTCACGGGTGAGCATCAGTCCTCCCACTCTCTGGACCACCACGCTGCGGGTCGCGTCGTCTTCCAGATTGCGCAGGATCTCGCAGAGGCCGAACAATCCCATCGCGATGGCGACGAATTCCAACCCATCGGCGAGATCGGGGAGGCCGAAGGTGTACCGCTCGGTGCCGCTTTCCTTGTCCTGTCCGATGGTGCCCAGCAGCACGCCCAGCACCAGCATCGAAAGCGCCTTGAGCACCGACCCCTGGGCCAGCGAAATCGACGCGACAAGCCCGAGCACCATCAGGGCGAAGTACTCGGGTGAACCCACCTTGAGCGCGAGTTCCGTCAGCGGCGGCGCCAGCATGGCAACGAGGACAGTCGCCACCGTGCCGGCGAGAAAGGACCCGAGCGCGGCCGTGGCCAGGGCTGCTCCAGCCCGACCCTGACGCGCCATCTGGTGTCCGTCGAGTGCCGTCACGATGGAGGATGCCTCGCCCGGCATGTTGATGAGGATGGCCGTCGTCGATCCGCCGTACTGCGTCCCGTAGTAGATGCCCGCCATCATGATCAGCGCTGCGACGGGGGGCATCACGAACGTGATCGGCAGCAGCATCGAGATCGTGGCCACCGGCCCGATGCCGGGCAACACGCCCACCAGAGTGCCCAGCAGCACACCGACGAAACAGAGCAGCAGGTTCTGCAGGCTCAGGGCGGTGGCGAAGCCGATGCCCAGGTTGTGGATCAGTTCCAACGCGGCGCCTCTATCCGAAGAACCAGGGGCCGAGCAACCGCACCGGCAGCTTCAGCCCCTTGATGAAAATGGCCCAGGCGAACAGCGTCATGCCGAGCGACAGCAAGAGGCTGGACTGCCATCGGGACCGGGGACTCGCCAGGCAGGCCATCATCAAAGCGGCTACCAGGGCCGGTCCCAGTCCCAGAGGACGCACCGTGATAGCGAACCAGAGGAAGGCGGCACTCAACAGAATCAGCGCCCTCCAGGGCACGGCTGCCGGCCGCACCGCGGAAGGCTGCTCCCGCCCACCTCGGAGGCTGCCGATCGCCAGGACGACGCCCAGTAAACCGAGCACGCCGGAAAGAGCGAGCGGGAAATACCCCGGCCCCATGTTGCCTGCAAGGGTGGTCGGCAGAGCGCGACCGCTGTAGCCGAAAAAGGCGCCCAGAGCGACCAGGACCAGGCCGGAAGCCAGCGACTCGACGTTCACTTTCCTCACGGCGGCCCCGGCTACTTCGCGCCCAGCGGCGGGATGCCGATGGTCGAGGGCGAGGCCCGCGTCAGGCCGGCCGAATGCATCATCCAGGCCGAAGACACGACGGTCGGCCACACCGCATCCTGCGCCGCCTTGCCCGAGAGCACCGTCACCAGCGCGCCGCGCTCGTCGGCCCAGGTCTTGAGGGCTGCGGACTTGGCGATCTGGTTGTCCCACAGGCGCGTGACCGTGTCGACGACGTCCTGCGGTACTCCCTTGGGAATCAGGATGCCGAACTGGGTTGTCACAGCCGGAAGGTTGGGGATCCACTTGTTGATGGACGGAATCACGCCGTAGCCTTTGATATCCAGTGGGGTGCTGCTCAGAGCCGCCAGCGGCTTGAGACGCTTGGAGCGGATCATCTCGGCCTGGTCGCTCGCGAGCTCTGCATTGATCACGGTCTCGCCTGAGACCGTGGAGAGCACGGCCGGTGCGCCGCCAGGGTAGGTGACGTGGCGGTACTTGATGTTCACAGTTTGAGCGACCGCTTCCATTGCGAAGTGACCACTCGTGGCGGGACCGGCGGTCCCGACCGTGAGCTGCCCGGGTCGTTCCTTGAGGGCCGCTAGCAAGGAGCCGAAGTCGTTGTAGGGCGAATTGGCGGCGACGCTGATCACGGGCACGTTGGTGATCGCGAGGAACTGCTGGAACTCATCCAGATTGACCTTGACGTCGCTCATGATGGCGTAGGTTCCGACAAGCCGATGCGCCGTCCCGAGCCACACGTAGCCGTCCTTGACGCCATCCCGCACCGCACGCGCGCCGATGGCGCCTGTCGCGCCGGGCTGGTTCACCACGACAAAGGGCTGGCCAAGCGACTTTTCCATCTCGACCGCGACCAGGCGTGCCACCTGATCCGCCGTTCCGCCGGGGGGGAACGGCACGACGATGGTGACCGATCGGTCGGGCTTCCAGTCGGCAGCCCAGCCGATCCAGGGCGCGAGGGTGAGTGCGCAGGCTGCGAGGCATCGGGTCAGTCTTTTCATGTCTTGTCTCCGTTGGTCTTGTGATGGATGTCGAGGGGTTGTCGGTCGCTAGCCGTTGGGGCTTCGCGGCAGATCCGGGCGGTAGGCGGCAAGGTCGTCGTACTCCACGAGTTCCAGCGCGTTGCCTTCGCTGTCACGGAAGAAGGCCAGGCGTGTTCCGGGCCGGGTCTGTATCGGGCCCGCACTCATGAAACGAACGCCGGCACTGACAAGGCGCTGCATCGCGGCGTCGATGTCGGCCACCACGAAGGTGAGGTAGGCGATTCCGGCCTGCCCCAGAATGGACGTTCGATCCGCTTCCTGTGCCTTGGGTGCAGGCTCCAGCAGCTTGATGCGCTCGCCATAGTTGGTCTGCATCCGCACCATCCGGAAAGCCACCGGGCCGAAGCCCGCCAGAATCGCCCGCTCCACTGGCAGCTCGGCTTCGGAGATCCGCTCGAATCCCAAGGCGCTTTCGTAGAACGCGGCGGCGCGCTCCACGTCCGTCACGCTGATGCCCACTTCGATGGGCGCTCTCATTCGAACAGTCACTCTGCGCCTTTCAGAAAGGGTTGGTCACGATGCCGCCGTCCACGCGCAATGCCGCTCCGTTGGTCGCGCTGGACGCCTTGGAACTGACGTAGCAGATGAGGTTCGCGACTTCCTCCGGAGATGCGTAGCGCTGCAACAGCGACGCCGGCCGGCGCTCGGTGAACGTCTTCTTCGCCAGGTCATCGGCTGTGGTCCCCATGCCGGCGGCGCGTGCGGCCAGCCGCACCGGCGCCATCTCTACCCAGGTGGGTCCAGGCAGTACCGAGTTGACCGTGACGTTTGTTCCCTTCGTGGACTCCGCGGCGCCGCGTGCCACGTACATCTGCGCGGCTTTCGAGAAACCGTAGTGAACCATCTCCTTGGGCACATAGATCGCCGACTCGCTCGACACGAACACCACCCTGCCCCAGTCCTTGCTGTCCAACATGTCCTTCAGGTAGTGCCGCGTCAGGCGGATGCCGCTCATGACGTTGACCTCGAACACCTTCGTCCAGTCCTCGTCTGCGATGTCGAAGAATCCCTTCGGCTCGTAGATGCCCAAGTTGTTGACAAGGATGTCCACCGAGGGATAGTTGCCGATCACCTCCGCGCAACCTTGGGCGTCGCCGAGATCCCAGGCTGCCGGGTGCAGCGCCGCCTGAGGGACCTGCCCCTTGATCTTCGCAATGGCCTCATCGACCGCACTGCGTTGCCGGCCGTTCACGATCACCGCGGCGCCCATGCGCGCCAAGCCGGTTGCAGTCGCAAGCCCGATGCCGCGGGTGGATCCGGTCACGAGTGCGAGCTTGCCGGTCAGGTCGAGATTCATTTCGTAGCTTTCGTTCAAGGGTTCGTGCGCATCTGCGCTGCGCCCCGGGGGGGGCTGGTTGTGCGACCCAATGTAGGGGAGGCCTTCGCATGACGTAAGTACCTCGGCCGGAAAAAACATTTCCGGCTGCCGGAACACCAGAACGTGTTCGAGCCATGCTGCGCGCCAGATACTGGTGCGAACTTCCCTCCTGTATCAACGAGCATCCCGATGAAAGATTTCACCTATACGCCCAACGCGCAGCGCGTGGTATTCGGCAGTGGCTGCCTCGAACAGCTGCAGCAGGAACTGGAGCGCCTCGGCATCCAGCATGCGCTGGTGCTGTGCACGCCACAGCAGCGCGAGGATGCACAACGCATCGCTGCGCGCTTGGGTCCGACCTGTGCCGGGGTGTTCGACCGGGCCGCGATGCATGTTCCCGCCGCTCTGGCCAGCGATGCCAGCGCACACGCCCGGCAGCTCGGCGCAGACGGTCTCGTGGCATTCGGTGGCGGATCGACCACGGGGCTTGCCAAGGCCATCGCACTCGAAGAGGGATTGCCCATCCTGGCCATTCCGACAACTTACGCGGGATCCGAAGTCACTTCCATCTACGGTGTGACGGGCGCGGGCGTGAAACGGACTGGCAAAGATCCGCGCGTGCTTCCGAAGACCGTGCTCTACGACCCGACACTCACGCACTCGCTGCCGCGTCACGTCAGCATCACCAGCGGCATCAACGCCATCGCCCACGCCGCCGAGGGGCTGTATGCCAAGGATGCCAATCCGGTCATCAGCATGATGGCGCTCGAGGGCGCCGGTGCGTTGGCGCAGGCATTGCCCATGATCGCCGGAAGCGATGAGGCTGCGGCCGTCGGCGCGCGTGCGCGGGCGCTCTACGGCGCATGGCTCTGCGGCACCGTGCTGGGCCATGTCGGCATGGGGTTGCACCACAAGCTCTGTCACACGCTGGGCGGCACCTTCGACCTGCCTCATGCGGACACCCACACGGTGGTACTGCCACACGCACTGGCATACAACGAAGCAGCCGCGCCCGAACCCCTCGCGCGCTTTGCAACGGCGCTCGGCCGTCCTGGCATCGGCGCTGGTGCTGCCGCGTTCGACCTCGCACTGGCGTGCGGGGCGCCGACCTCTCTGGCCCTGCTCGGACTGCAGGAGCGTGATCTGGACGAGGCGTGCGACCTCGCGCTGCAGAACCGCTATGACAACCCGCGCGCTCTGGAGCGACCCGCCCTGCGGGCGCTGCTGCAGGACGCTTACGAAGGACGGCGTCCGGGCTGATGGCGTGAAATCACTCCATTCCGAAGCGACCTGTCCACTTGCGCTCGTAGTCGCACGCCTCGAAGTGCTCCACGATGAAGTCGATGAAAGTTCTGACCTTGGCCGAAAGGTGCTTGCGACTCGGGTAGGCCACGTTGATGGTCAGCCGCGGCAGGTCCCAGTCGTCGAGCACGGGCACGAGCCGGCCCGCAACGATGTCGTCGAAGATGATGTAGGTCGGCTGGACCAGGATGCCGAGACCGTCCAGCGCAGCGGCGCGCAACACTTGTCCGTCGTTGGATTCCAGCAGTCCCTGAACCTGCAGTGTGGACATCACGTCGTCCCGCCGGAACCGCAACTCGTTCGGATTGTTGGCATAGGTGTAGATCAGCAAATCATGCCGATGGAGATCTTCCAGCCGGGTCGGGCGGCCACGCTGCTCGAGGTAGCGTGGCGACGCGGCAAGAATGCGTCGCGTTTCAGCCAGGCGACGGATCGTGACGTTCGAATCGGGCTCGTATTCGCGGGTGCGGATGGCCACGTCGATGTTGTTGTCGATGATGTCGAGGTAGCGGTTGGCAGCTTCGACGTGCACGCGCATCTGGGGGTAACGCCCGGTGTAGCCGCGCAGGAGCGGCGCGACATGGTGGATCGAGAACGACAGCGAGGCGGTGATCCGAAGCGTTCCCGTGGGCTTGAGTGCGGCGGCATTGGCCGTGGACTCAGCCTCGTGCAGGTCGGCCAGGATGCTTCGGGCGCGCCCGCAGAAATTCTGTCCGGTATCGGTCAGGTACAGACGCCGCGTGTTGCGTTCTACCAGTCTTGCGCCCAGCCGGGTCTCCAGCGACAGCAGGTGCCGGCTGGCGGCCGCGTTGGACATGCCCAGCGCCTCCGCCGCGCGGCTGAGGCTGCCCATCTCGGCGATACGCACAAACAGTTCAATCTCGGTCCAGCGATCCACAGCCGTCTCCTGGCAAGTCTGCAGGACGCGCAAGCGCAGCGCGCCCTTTTTGGGACGGCCGATTCTGAGGCCAGCGGGCCGACCGCTCTTCCACGACATAGAAAACAGTTTTTCAGCACCGGCCTTTCGCCGCAGCAGCGGCGCACCTAAATTCGCTGCACCGTGCAAGCGATCGAAAACTGCCGTGAGAAACCTGACCCAACACAACATCACCCAGGCCGTGCTTGCGCGTATCGGTGCAGATACCCAGCCTCGCATGCGCGAGATCATGGTTGGTCTCATCCAGCATCTGCATGCCTTCGCACGCGATGTGCGCCTGACCGAACGCGAATGGGAACAGGGGATCGCCTTCCTGACTGCGACTGGTCAGACGTGCAATGCCCAGCGGCAGGAGTTCATCCTTTTGAGCGATGTTCTCGGCTTGTCGATGCTCACGGTGGCGATGAACAACGACAAGCCGGAAGGCTGCACCGAGGCGACCGTGTTCGGGCCGTTCTATGTCGAAGATGCGCCCGTGTTCGAATTGGGTGCCGACATTGCGCGCGGCGCTGCAGGGCTGCCGTGTCAAATCCAGGGAAGCATCGTGGGTCTGGACGGTCGCCCTGTCGCGGGCGCCAGCATCGACGTATGGCAGGCGGATGCTGAAGGCATGTACGACGTGCAGCGCAAGGACTTGCCTGGCGCTCAGGGCCGCGGCCGCTTCTTCAGCGGTTCGTCGGGAGAGTTCCACTTCCAGACCGTGCTGGCCGAGGCGTACCCGATTCCAACCGACGGCCCCGTGGGCCAACTGATGTCGGCCATGCACCGCCATCCATGGCGTCCCGCGCATCTGCACTTCAAGATCGAAGCGGATGGTTATGAACCGCTCGTCACCCATGTCTTCCGTAACGGCGACCGCTATCTCGACTCCGATGCAGTTTTCGGGGTCCGCCAGTCACTCATTGCCGAATGGACGCCGCAGTCGGATGGGACCCACCGACTGATCTACGACTTTGTCCTCAATCCGGCCAAAGATCCGGAAGGCAGGTCAAGGCACAACGAAACCCCGGCATCGGGACCGACCCGGGCGTAGAGCGCAGCCATGCTGCAGGCTAGCAGCCCAGCAGGTCCGCCAGCGCGCCGATGTCGCGCGCGTGCAGCGTGTTGCCGACCTGAGGCGACACGTCCTTCGGACGCGCAACGCCAAATTCCAGCGGACGCTCGATGTAGCCCGTCTGCAGGCCGCAGGCGCGCGCGGCCGCCAGGTCGTCGTGATGGGCTGCGGCCAGCATCACTTCTGCAGGACTGACGTCGAACACGCCGGCCACGCCGAGATAGGTTCGCGGATCGGGCTTGTAGGCCTTGAACACCTCGGCTGACAGGATGCAGTCCCAGGGCAGGCCGGCGCGCTTGGCCATCTCGGTGAGCAGGCCGATGTTGCCGTTGGACAGCGTGCAGATCGTGAAGCGGCTCTTGAGGCGGCGCAGGCCGTCGATGGCATCGGGCCAGGCCGGCAGCCGGTGCCAGGCGCGGTTGAGTTCGCGCTTCTGTGTCTTGTCGAGCCGGGTCACGCCGAAGTCGCGCAGCACGTCTTCGAGGATGGCCAGGTGCAGTTCGTCGATCAGCGTGAAGCCGCCCTCGCCCGCCGCCAGCCGTTCCATCACGCGGCGCATGGCCGGCTGGTAACCCGCGCGCCAGGCCGTCGCGAAGGCGTCGGCATCGACCTCGGGCAGCGCCTGCGCCACCTCGGCCGAGATGCCGCCATGCCAGTCGACCACGGTGCCGAAGACGTCGAAGGCGATGACCTTCAACGTGCCGGCGTCGAAGTCATCGCTCATCGCGCCAGCTGGCCCGCCTCGCGTGCGAGCGTCTCGATGCGGGCCCAGTCGCCGTTCGCGATGGCATCCGTCGGCACGATCCACGAGCCGCCGACGCAGGCCACGTTCGCGAGCGCCAGGAACTCGTGCGCGTTGGCCAGGCTGATGCCACCGGTCGGGCAGAAGGTCACGTCGCCGAACGGGCCCTGCCAGGCCTTGAGCATCGGCAGGCCGCCGGCCTGCATGGCCGGGAAGAACTTGAGCTGGGTGTAGCCGTCCTCCTGCGCCGTCATGATCTCGCTGCCCGTCGC
>SEGN01000056.1 GCA_004211245.1 Variovorax sp. | reverse complement strand
ACGTCGCCGGTGACGACCGCGATCTCGGCCTCGAAGTCGATGCCGAAGGCTTCGCTCGCGACCACGACCGGGTCCATCGGGCCGATGAAGTCGTCGCTGCCGCCCTGGTACATCAACGGGTCGGTGTAGAAGCTCTCCGGCACCTCGGCGTTGCGCGCCTTGCGTACCAGTTCGACGTGGTTCAGGTAGGCCGAACCGTCGGCCCACTGGTAGGCGCGCGGCAGCGGCGCCATGCACTGGGCAGGGTCGAACGGGAAGCCGTGGCGCGTGCGCCCGGCATTCAGGCTGTCGTACAGATCCTGCAGTTGCGGGCTCATGAAGCCCCAGTCGTCCAGCACCTGCTGCAGTCGGCTGGCGATGCCGGTGGCGTAGTGCGCGGTGCCGAGGTCGCGCGAAACGACGACCAGCTGGCCGTCGCGCGAGCCGTCTTTGTAGGTGGCGAGTTTCATGAGGTGGGGTCGATGCGGAACGCCGGGCGCCCGGGATCGCTCTACTAAACTGATTGAACGGCGGCAGTGTACCGAGGCCGCTTCGCCCTTCCTCGCCCGCCATGACGACCACCCTGCCGCGCCCGATCGACGCCGCTGCCTTCGCGCCGCGCCCGTCCTGGCGCGCGATCGCGCTGCTGACGGCACTGGTGCTGGCGTTGCACCTTCTGGCGCTCGGGCTGATGCCTGCGCGGCTTGGCACCGACGCTTTGCCGCTCGAGAGCAGGTTCATCACGCGCACGATCGTGATCGCGCCGCCGCCCCCTGCGGTCGAAACGCCGGCGCCGCCGCCGGCCGCAGTGCCTGCCCCTGCGCCGGTGCGTGTGGCCAGGCCACCGCCGCCGAAACGACCGCGCGCCGTCACGCCGCCCGCCGCGCCTGCACCCCAGCCGACCCCGCCCGTGATGACGGCGGAAACGTCCCGGGACACGGCCCCTGCGGCGCCGGCCGCCGAGGCGAGCGCACCGCAGGCGAGCGAGGGCGCTCCCGCCGCGCCCGCAATGCCCGCGCCGCCGTCGACCGGCGGCTCCGATCCGCTCAATGCCCAGCTCAGCGCCGGCGCAACGCAGCCGCTCGTCGTGCCCGGTTCGGTTCGGCTCGCGTTCGACGTCACCGGCCAGCGCAGGATCAGTGTCCAGACCGTCGGGCCACGCGATGCCGACGTGTGGGTCTTCAACGTCGAGGGCGAGGAGCAGGTGCATGTGCCGGCCGGCGACTTCATGGCGCGCAAGCTCACCCGCAGCCCGCGCCGCGAGTTCGACCACAAGCTGGAGCTCTGGCTGGCGTCGGACATCGGCTATTTGCCGGTTCGCATCCGGCAAACCGAGGCCGATGGCGACGTGATCGACATGCAATTGCGCGACAAGGCTGCTCCGCCGGCGGCCAATTGACCACGGTCGGGCGAGCCAAATGCCTGCAAAAGGTCGGCCCGCCTTGAAACTGGCGCGTTGATTGCTATCTAAGCATCATGAATGCCATCGACTACCGGAGCCACCCCGCCATGCAGATGCTCTATGACTCGGAATCCTTCGTCGTCGTTCACGTTCAGCCGAACGAAGACGACGAACCGGCCGTGCCCAACCTGCCAGTGCTGGCGCGGCACGGCTTCGAGATCGTGGACAAGCGCTCCGGCAAGGAGGTCTACCTCGACGGCTCGTGGGCCGAGCTGTTCCAGCAGAAGATCGCTGCCTGGCAGCTGAATACGCCCACCCAGGAAGAGGTCGAAGACACGCTCGAGGGCTATGCCGAACTGGCGCAGAACCCTGTGCTGATGCACTAGCGACTGCCGTAGAGCCGCTGGTACAGCGGCCCGACGATCAGCAACACGGCCACCAGCCGGCACACCTGGAATGCCGTCACCACCGGCACCCCGAGTTGCAGGACTTTGGCCGTGATCGCCATCTCCGCGATGCCGCCGGGCGAGGTGCCGAGGATCATCGTGGCCCAGTGCAGCCCGGTGGTACGGGCCAACACCACCGCGAAGGCGGCGCATGGCACCAGCATCGCGACGGTGCCCAGTGCCACCGATGCCAGCCAGCGCGGCGCCGTTTGCAGGAATTCACGACTGAACCGCACGCCGAGGCTGACCGCGATCACCAACTGGGCGGCATTCGACAGCCAGGTCGGCACGGCCGACAGCGTGGTGCCGGTCATGGTGAAACCCATCGCCACGAGCAACGGACCGATGAACCAGGGATTGGTCCGGCCGCCGGCCCGCATCAGAAGCGCTCCGAAGCCCGTGGCAATGGCGAGCAGCGCGAGCCCACCCCCATGCACGTCGCGCACCAGCGGCGGCACATGGTCGAGGCCGTGCAAGCCGCTGAACTGCATCGCAAACGGGATCGAGACGGTCACGATCACCAGTCGCAGGCTGTGGGCCGCAGCCACCAGATCGGTGCGCGCGCCGGCCCGCTCGGCCAGCAGGGTCATCTCGGACGCGCCGCCGATGGCGCCTGCGAAGTAAGTCGTGGCTCGCAGGGAAGACGGCTGCAGGCCTTGCATCTCCGCGCCATGCCGCCGGTGCAGCCAGCGGCCGAAACCCCATCCGAGCGCCAGCGCCCAGACGATTGCCAAAGCGATCGCCCACCACACGCCGACCACCAGCGCGCTGACCGAGGGCGTGAAGTAAAGGCCGAGCGCCGCGCCGATCACCCACTGGCCCCCATTGCGCAAGGGGGTGGAACTCGCGGTGGGTTGGCCCAGGATCGACGCGATCGACACCGCCAGCAGCGGACCGATCATCCAGGGCAGCGGGGTGCGCAACAGCAGGCAGAGGCCGGCCGCCGCCAGTGCGAGCAGCAGCGTGCAGAGCACGCGAAAGAGAAAGCGGGGAGACACGAGCGAAAACCGGCGAAAGCGAAAAGGGATGGCACGGGCAGGCCGGGCGCTGGCTTAGTATCCCCGCGATGTCGTTCAGCAACCTGCGCCCGCTCTCATTCCTGACCCTGTCGATGGCCTTGTGGGCCGGCGGCTGCGCCTGGCTGCCACCCGCTGCCGATGCGCCCGTGGCGAAACGCGTCGCGGCCCTGCTGCCTGCCGACGTGCTGCTGCTGGGCGAGCAGCACGATGCCGACGAGCACCACCGCATCGAACGCGAGACCGTCGAGGCACTGGTCGCGCAGGACAAGCTGGCTGCGCTGGCGCTGGAGATGGCGGAAGACGGCCAGAGCACGGCGCGCTTGCCGGCCAGCGCCACCGAGGCCCAGGTGCGCGCTGCGCTCGAATGGCAGGACAAGGCCTGGCCCTGGGAGGCTTACGGTCCGGCCGTGATGGCGGCCGTGCGCGCGGGAGTGCCGGTGCTCGGCGCCAACATGCCGCGCGCCCGCATGAAAGACGCGATGGCGGATGTCTCGCTCGACGCTCAGCTGGGCGATGCGGCACGCGCGCTGCAGCAGGAGGCCGTGCGCACCGGCCACTGCAACCTGCTGCCGGCCGCCCAGATCGTGCCGATGACGCGCATCCAGATCGCCCGCGACCGCGCAATGGCGCAGGCCATCGTGAAGGCGCGCCAGCCCGGCAAGACCGTTTTGCTGATCGCCGGCAGCGGCCATGCGCTGCGCACGCTGGGGGTGCCGCAGCACCTGCCGACCGACGTCAAGGTGGTGTCGGTGAAGCTTTTCGCATCGGCCACCGCACCGGCAGCAGGGTCGGACCCGGAGTTCGATCAGGTCTGGCAGACCGCCCCGCTGCCCGAAAAGGACTATTGCGCCGGGGTCAGGCGAACTTCCTGATCGAATCCGCCAGCGTGTTGACCAGCGTGTCGATGTGCGACTTCTCGACGATGAACGGCGGCGCGATCACGATCACGTCGCCGGCCGGGCGCACCAGCGATCCCTTGTGATAGCAGTCCAGGAAGATGTCGTAGGCCCGCTTGCCCGGTGAGCCCGCGATGGGCGCCAGCTCGACCGCCGCGGCCAGGCCGAGACTCCGGATGCCGATCACGTTCGGCAAACCCTTGAGCGTGCCGTGGAACGCGTCGCCGAGGACCTTGCCCATCTCGCCGGCGCGTGCGAACAGGTTGTCCTGCTGCAGCAGGTCGAGCGTGGCGATGGCGGCCGCGCACGCCACCGGATGGCCCGAGTAGGTGTAGCCGTGGAAGAACTCGACCACGTGCTCGGGCGCATCGGTCTTCATCATCGCGTCGTACAGCTTGTCGCGGCAGATCACGCCGCCCAGCGGGATCACGCCGTTGGTCACGCACTTGGCGAAGTTCAGCATGTCGGGCACCACGCCGTAGTAGTCGGCGCCGAAGTTGGTGCCGAGGCGGCCGAAGCCGGTGATGACCTCGTCGAAGATCAGCAGGATGCCGTGCTTGTCGCAGATCTCGCGCAGGCGCTTGAGGTACCCTTTCGGCGGCACGTACCAGCCGGCCGAACCGGCCACCGGTTCCACGATGATCGCGGCCACGTTGCTCGGATCGTGCAGCGGCAGGATGCGCTGTTCCAGTTCGAGCAGCGGGTCTTCGGCCCACACCGGTTCCTCGTTGTGCACGTAGGCGTGGTTCACGGGGTCGTGGATGAAGCGCATGTGGTCCACGCGCGGCAGGAACGCGGTGCCGAACACCTTGCGGTTGCCCGGGATGCCGCCAACGGACATGCCACCGAAACCGACGCCGTGGTAGCCCTTCTCGCGGCCGATGAACACGTTGCGATGCCCTTCGCCGCGCGCACGGTGGTAGGCCAGCGCCACCTTGAGCGACGTGTCGGCAGCCTCAGAGCCCGAGTTGCAGAACAGCACCTTGTTCAGGTCGCCGGGGGCCAGCGCCGCGATCATCTCCGCGGCCTTGAAGGCGCGGTCGTTGCTGACCTGGAACGCGGTGGCGTAATCGAGCGTGTCGAGCTGCTTCTTGATGGCCTCGTTGATGGGCTTTCGGTTGTGGCCGGCGCCGACGCACCAGAGCGACGAGATGCCGTCGATCACCTTCTTGCCGTCGTGCGTGGTGAACTCCATGCCGTCGGCCGCGACGAACACGCGCGGATCCTTCCTGAAGTGACGGTTGGGCGTGAAGGGCAACCACTGGTTGTCCATGTTGAAGTCGTTGTAGGCCATGCGTGAACTCCTGCGGGGGAAGCCAATATTCTGCTCCCCTGCGACAATCGCCGCCTTCATGACATCGCCTGCCTACATCCTCACCCTCTCCTGTCCCGATCGCACCGGCATCGTGCATGCGGTCTCGGGTTTCCTGCTCGAACGCGGCGGCAACATCGAAGAGGCGGCCCAGTTCAACGACCACGACACCGGCCTGTTCTTCATGCGCGTGCGCTTCGCCTGCGCGGCGCACGACGAAGCTGCGCTGCGCGCGCAGGTGGCGGTGCTGGCCGACGGCTTCGGCATGAAGTGGCAGCTGCACGCAGCCGCCGTGCCCATGAAGACCGTGATCCTGGTCAGCAAGGACGGCCATTGCCTGAACGACCTGCTGTTCCGCTGGAAGAGCGGGCACCTGGCGATCGACGTGCGCGCCATCGTGTCCAACCATCGCGACTTCTACCAGCTCGCGGCCAGCTACAACGTGCCCTTCCACCACATCCCGGTGACGGCCGCGACCAAGGCGCAGGGCGAGGCGAAGCAACTCGAAATCATCGAGGCCGAGGGCGCCGAGCTGGTCGTGCTGGCGCGCTACATGCAGATCCTGAGCAACGACCTGTGCCAAAAGCTGGCCGGCCGCGCGATCAACATCCACCATTCGTTCCTGCCCAGCTTCAAGGGCGCCAAGCCTTACTACCAGGCGCACGACCGCGGCGTGAAGCTGATCGGCGCCACTGCGCACTACGTGACGGCCGACCTCGACGAAGGCCCGATCATCGAGCAGGACGTGGCCCGCGCCGACCACACCGACACGGTCGAAGACCTCACCGCCCGCGGCCGGGACACCGAAAGCCAGGTGCTCGCGCGTGCCGTGAAGTGGCACAGCGAGCACCGCGTCTTGCTCAACGGGCATCGCACCGTTATCTTCAAGTAGATGAACGCACCCGCCACGCTCGCCCAGCACGACCTGCTCTCGAAGTCGGAGCGCCAGGCGCAGGTGGTGCGTGCGCTGCAGGCCGATCTGCCGCCGCACGCGCTGATCTGGCACGCCGAGGACACCACGCCCTACGAATGCGATGGCCTCACGGCGTACCGCGCGCGCCCGATGGCGGTTGCGCTGCCCGAGACCGAAGCACAGGTGCAGGCCGTGCTGAAGACCTGCCACCGGCTCGGCGTGCCGGTGGTCGCGCGTGGCGCGGGCACCGGGCTGTCGGGCGGCGCGATGCCCGACGCGATGGGCGTGACGCTGTCGCTCGCCAAGTTCAACAAGATCGTCGCCATCGACCCGGTCGGGCGGACCGCCACGGTGCAGTGCGGCGTGCGCAACCTCGCAATCAGCGAAGCCGCCGCGCCGTACGGCCTCTATTACGCGCCAGACCCGTCGAGCCAGATCGCCTGCACCATCGGCGGCAACGTGGCCGAGAACTCGGGCGGCGTGCACTGCCTGAAGTACGGGCTGACGCTGCACAACGTGCTGCGCGTGCGCGGCTTCATGGCCGACGGCGAAGCGGTCGAGTTCGGCGGCGCGGCGCTCGATGCGCCCGGGCTGGACCTGCTCGCACTCGTGGTCGGCAGCGAGGGCATGCTGGCCGTCACCACCGAGGTGCTGGTCAAGCTGGTGCCGAAGCCGCAACTGGCACGCTGCATCATGGCCAGCTTCGACGACGTGCGCAAAGCGGGCGACGCGGTGGCGGCGGTGATCGCCGCCGGCATCATCCCGGCCGGTCTCGAGATGATGGACAAGCCGATGACCGCTGCGGTCGAGGACTTCGTGCGCGCCGGTTACGACCTGTCGGCGGCTGCGATCCTGCTCTGCGAGTCGGACGGCACGCCCGAAGAGGTGGAAGAGGAAATCGGCCGCATGAGCGACGTGCTGCGCCGCTGTGGCGCCACCGCCATCGCGGTGAGCGAGAGCGAGGACGAGCGGCTCAAGTTCTGGAGCGGCCGCAAGAACGCGTTCCCGGCGTCGGGTCGCATCAGCCCGGACTACATGTGCCTGGACTCGACCATCCCGCGCAAGCGGCTGGCCGACATCCTGCTCGCGATCCAGCAGATGGAAGTCAAATACAACCTGCGCTGCTGCAACGTGTTCCACGCCGGGGACGGCAACCTGCATCCGCTGGTGCTGTTCGACGCGAACGACCCGGACCAGCTGCACCGCTGCGAACTGTTCGGCGCCGACATCCTCGAGACCAGCGTGGCCATGGGCGGCACCGTCTCGGGCGAGCACGGTGTCGGTGTCGAAAAGCTCAACAGCATGTGCGTGCAGTTCACGGCGGCCGAGAACGAGGCGATGTTCGGCGTCAAGCGCGCGTTCGACCCCGAAGGCATGCTGAACCCCGGCAAGGTGATCCCCACGCTGCAGCGCTGCGCGGAGTACGGCAAGCAGGTCTTTCGCGCGGGCAAGACGCTGCCCTTCGACGACCTCCCGCGCTTCTGAGCATGCAGGGCCTGCGCGGACTCGCCTGGCTGCTGGTGTTCCAGTCGATCGGCGAGGTGCTGTCGCGCGGCCTCTCGCTGCCGCTGCCCGGGCCGGTGCTCGGCATGATGCTGATGCTGGGCGGGCTGCGCTTCGAACGCGTGCGCCATCCGGTCGGCGAGTGTGCCGGCTTCCTGCTGCAGCACCTCTCGCTGCTCTTCATCCCGGTGGGCGTCGGCGTGATGACGCACCTTGCGCTGGTGAGCCAGTACGGCGGCCGCATGTTGCTGGTGATCGCGGTGTCGACCTGGATCGGCCTGGCCGTGACCGCCCTGGTGCTGTACTGGCCCGATCGCCGGAAGGAGCAGGCCTGATGCCGCGCTTCGTCGAACTCTGGATCTACCTTTCCGCCACGCCGCTGTTCGGTCTGACGGCGACGCTGGTGGTGTACCTGCTCGCGCAGGCCGCGTACAGCAAGCTCGATAACGCGCCCTGGGCCAATCCGGTGCTGTGGTCGGTGGTTGTGATCGCCGGTGGTTTGCTGCTCACGGGTGTGGACTACCCGACCTACTTTGCCGGCGCCCAGTTCATTCACTTCCTGCTCGGCCCGGCAGTGGTCGCGCTGGCCTGGCCGCTCTGGCAGCGCCGCGCCGAATTGCGGGCGCGCTATGGCCGGCTGTTGCTCGCCGCACTGCTGGGCGGGGCTGCGGCGAGCGGGTCGGCCCTGGCACTCGGATGGGCGGTCGGGCTGCCGCACGACGTGGTGCTGTCGCTCGCGCCCAAGTCGGTCACCGCGCCGGTGGCGATGGGCATCGCAGAGAAGATCGGCGGCATCCCGGCCCTGTCGGCG
Organism: Variovorax sp.; assembly: GCA_004211245.1. Taxonomy (GTDB): domain Bacteria; phylum Pseudomonadota; class Gammaproteobacteria; order Burkholderiales; family Burkholderiaceae_C; genus Variovorax. The sequence continues at coordinate 6,063 of SEGN01000056.1, read as the reverse complement.
GTGTTCGCCGTGCTCACCGGCATGATCGGCGCTCTCTCGGGCAAGTACTTGTTCGATGCGCTGCGTGTGGGCACCGGCCCGCTCGGCATGGCGGCACGCGGCTTCGCGCTCGGCACGGCCGCACATGGCATCGGCGCCGCACGTGCCTTGCACGTCGACGCCGATGCGGGGGCCTATGCGGGCCTGGCCCTCGGCATGCAGGTGGTGCTGGCCGCACTCCTGATGCCGCTGGTCTTCAGGCTGCTCTGATCAGTTGCGGCGCGGGTCGTTCGGACGACGGTCGTCGCGGTTGCGCACGCCATCGTTGTCCCGGTCGCGATCCATGCGGTTGGGCACGCCATCGCGATCCCGATCCCAGCCGCCGCGGCGCATCTCCCAACGACCGCCGTTGTCACGCCATTCCGGCGCGCGATACACATAGCCCGGCCGCGCACGCACGTAGTTGCCGGCAACCCACACGTGACGCTTGCCACGCGGCTCCCAATGGCCCGGCGCCCAGACGTAGCCGCGACGCGGCGGCGGCACGCGTTCCGCACGCGGCGGGGGCGGCGGCCCGATCTGGACGTTGATGACCGGCTGGGCATTGGCCACCGTGGGCACGGTGAACGCGCCAAGGCTCAGAACGGTGGCGGCACCGGCGGCAAGAATCAGTTTTTTCATGGGGGACTCCTCATGAGTTGCAGGAGCCTTCATCGTGTCCCTCCCATGTAAACGGTCTGTCAGCGCTCCGCGCCCCCTTGTGTAAAGCCTGATCGCCAGCTGTAACGGCGAAAGTCACGCTATTCGAGCAGTTCGCGCGGGTCGATGGCCGCCGCCATGGCCGCATTGCCGGCGTCGTTCGGGTGCAGGTGGTCACCGCTGTCATAGGCCGGGTTGAGACGCTGCGGGTCGCGCGGATCGCGCATCACCGCATCGAAGTCGATCACGGCGTCGACCTCCTGCCGCCCGCGGATCCAACGGTTCACCGCCTGGCGCACGGCCTCGTTCTCTGGCGTTCCGTACGCGCTGCCCTTGACCGGCAGCAACGTGCCGAGCAGCACCTTGACGCCCTGCTTGCGAGCCGCGTCGACCAGTCGCTGCACCCCCGCAGAGATCTGCTCCGCGGTTACCGGCGGTCCGGCGGGAACCGGGCTGCCCGGCGGACCGTTGAGGGTGACGAACCCGATGTCGTTGATGCCGATCAGGATCACCGTGTGCGTGACGCCGCTCTGTGCCAGCACGTCGCGCTCGAAGCGGCCGACGCCGCTCGGGCCGACCCAGTCGCTCAGCAGCCGGTTGCCGGCGATGCCGGCATTCAGCACGGCCACCGCCGCAGTGTTGCGAGACGGGTCGCGCAGGCGCTCGGCCAGCCGGTCCGGATAGCGCGTGAGCACGGGCGCGAACGCGTTCACGCCCTCGGTGATCGAATCGCCGAAGGCCACCACCACGCGTGTGGAGGTCGCACTCGCCACGTCGAGCCCTGTCACGACGTGGTTCCAGTCGGGCCGGCTGGCACCGGGCAGCGTGGCGCGCATCGTCGCGTTGCCGGTGGCCGCCCAGCTCACGCCCGGTGGCAGGTGGTGAGCAGTGCCGAAGGGCGTGGCGGCTTCGAGATAGAAGCTCACGGCCACCGCCTGGTCGGCCCGCACGGGCAAGGCGATACCGTCGCTCCACACCTCGGCGCCGGGCGCGATGACGATGCCCGGTTGCCCGTTGAACGCCAGCGTCCGCAGCGACGTCGGCGAGACGGCGTCGGCACCGGTGCTGCGCGCGACGCTGGCTTGCGCAATGCGCAGCGGCGCGGTGCCGAACAGGTTGGAGAAGCGCACGCGCACCCGGTCGCCGCCCACCGTCGGAAACACGCGCTGGCGCAGCGTGGTTTGTGCGGGGAATGCGGCGACCGGCGGCGCTGCGCCGGGCGGGGTGGGTGCCGGCATGTACGGCAGAGGGGCCGCAGCCCAACTGGCCACCCACCGTGGTGCGGAGGTCGCGGTCTGCGCCGCGGCCCCCGTGAACGGCCCGCTCACGCAACATGCCAGCAGCAACAGCGAAAGACGTCGATTCATGCAGCGGCCAAAGCCGCGCAGTCTACGGCCGTCTCACCAGGTGTCGACGTAGGCGACAGCCGCCTCCGGCGCACGCGTGGCGGACGCCAGCCCGCGCACCAGCCAGGCACGCGTGTCGGCCGGGTCGATCACCGCGTCGATCTCCAGTGTCTGCGCCATGTTGATGGCCTCGCCATTGGCGTACTGCTGGGCCACGAGTTGGCGAAACAGCGCATCGCGCGCTTCGCCCTCCGCAGCCGCTTCCAGTTCCTTGCGATAGCCGAGCCGCACTGCGCCCTCGAGCCCCATCGCACCGAACTCGCCGGTCGGCCAGGCCACCGTGAAGACCGGCGCGTCGAAGCCGCCCGCCGCCATCGCCTGCGCGCCGAGGCCGTAGCCCTTGCGCAGCACCACGCAGAAGTAGGGCACGCGCAGGTGCGCCGCCACCATGAACATGCGGCACACGTGGCGCACCTGCGCCTGGGCCTCGATCTCGGGGCCGACCATGAAGCCCGGCGTGTCGCACAGCGAGACGATCGGCAGCGCGTGCGCGTTGCACAGCTGCATGAAGCGCGCAGCCTTGTCGGCGGCGGCCACGTCGATGGCGCCGCCAAGGTGCTGCGGGTTGTTGGCAAGGAGGCCGACCGGTCGCCCTTCGATGCGCGCCAGCGCGGTCAGGATGCCGGCGCCGAAGCCGGCGCGCAGCTCGAGCAGCGAGTCGGTGTCGACCAGGCCGCGCATCGCCGCGCGCACGTCGTACACGCGCAACCGGTTCTCGGGCACCGCATGGCGCAGCGCGCGCGGGTCGGCGCAATCCCAGTCCGCGGTGGCGCCCTGGAAATACGACAGATACTGCTTCGCCACGGCGACCGCCTCCGCCTCGTCCTGCACCAGGATGTCGATCACGCCGTTCTTCGACTGCACGCCGCTCGGGCCGATCTGCTCCGGCGCGAAGGTGCCGAGGCCGCCGCCCTCGATCATGGCCGGCCCGCTCATGCCGATGTTGCTGCCGCGCGTGGCGATGATCACGTCGCTGCAGCCGAGCAACGCCGCATTGCCGGCGAAGCAGCGGCCATGCACGATGCCGACCACCGGCACCTTGCCCGACAGCGCGGCGAACTGGCTGAAGGTGTGGTTGTTGAGGCCCGCGACGATGGGCATGTCCGTGTCGCCCGGCCGGCCGCCCCCGCCCTCGGCGAACAGCACCACCGGCAGCCGGAGCTGGTGCGCGATGCCGAGCATGCGGTCGGTCTTGGCATGGTTGCGCATGCCCTGCGTGCCGGCGAGCACCGTGTAGTCGTAGGCCAGCACGGCGCAACGCGACCGCTCGGGGCCGAACTGCTTCGCGTTGATGCTGCCGATGCCGGTGACCATGCCGTCGGCCGGTGTGTTGGCGATCAGGTCATCGAGTGGACGGCGACGCGTCTGTGCCGCAATGGCCAGCGCGCCGTACTCGCTGAAGTTGCCCGGATCGGCGGCCAGGTCGCACAGGTCCGCGATGTTGGCACGCGCGGTGCGACCACCCTGCTGCGCACGTTTGGCCACGGCCGCTGTGCGGTTGGCATCGAGCGTCGGCGCGTGGCGGTCGATGACCTTCTGCAGGTCCGGCCGGATCGCGTCGAGATCGTGCGCAGCTTGCGCCTGCGCTTCGACGGCGTGCGCGTCGACCGCTTCGAGTTGCACCAGCGGCTGGCCTTCGACCAGGTAGTCGCCTGGCGAAGCGAGCACCGCCGTCACGCGCCCGGCGTGCGGCGCATGCAGCAGGTGCTCCATCTTCATGGCCTCGAGCACGCCGAGTTGCGCGCCAGCCGGAAGCACCTCGCCGACTTCGACGTCGAACTGAACGAGCTTCGAGGCCATCGGCGCGCGGACGGTCAGGTCGTCATCGTCGTCGCGCACAGGCACGGCAGGCGCCGGCGCGGCCGCCAGCAATTCGCCGAGGTGCGCCTCGACGAAGCGCGTATGCACCGCCTGCGTCGCGAACTCGGGGCGCGCAGCGATCGCGCGCAGCAGCGGCAGGTTGGTCGCGATGCCTTCGATGCGGCACTCCGCCAGCGCGCGCAGCGAGCGCCGCAGCACGTCGGCGAAGCGCGGCGAGGACGACTGCACGATCAGCTTGGCCAGCAGCGTGTCGTAGTGCGGCGAAGGCGCCAGTCCGGCATAGCCGTGACTGTCGACGCGCACGCCCGGCCCGTCGGCCAGGTCGAAGCGCGCCAGCGTCCCGCTCGCGGGCCGCGCCTGGCCCTGGGCGTCGAGGGTTTCGGCATTGATGCGCCACTGGATCGCGAAGCCGCGTTGTGCCGCGGTGCGGCCGGCCTCCACACCGAGCGCCGCCAGCGGCTGCCCGGCCGCCACCGCGATCTGCAACTGCACCAGGTCGAGCCCGGTCACTGCCTCGGTCACCGTGTGCTCGACCTGAAGGCGCGGATTGGCCTCGATGAAGACGAACGGCAGCGCCGTCGCCCGCTCGTCGACCAGGAACTCGAAGGTGCCCAGACCGCGGTACCCCACGGCGTCGGCCATGCGCAAGGCGGCCTCGGTGACCTGCGTGCGCACGGCTTGCGACAGCGAAGGGCTCGGTGCGATCTCGACCAGCTTCTGGAAGCGCCGCTGCAGGGTGCACTCGCGCTCGCCGAGGCTCGCTACCGCGCCGCCATCCCCGAGCACCTGCACCTCGATGTGACGGGCGCTGAGCATCAGCCGCTCGACATACACGCCATCGACACCGAACGCGGCCTTTGCTTCGGACACGCAACGTGCATGCGCTTCGGCCAGGTCCTCGGCCCGCAGCACCGCACGCATGCCACGACCGCCACCGCCGCCGATGGCCTTGACCATGACACCGGCCTGGGCGCCATCGGCGGTCTGCGCCGCGAAGAAGGCTTGCGCCTCGGCCAGCGTGACGGCACCGGCGCTGCCGGGCATGACCGGCACGCCGCACTGCACCGCCAGCGCGCGGGCGCGCGCCTTGTCACCGAAGAGCGCGAGCTGGTCGGGCATGGGCCCGATGAACACCAGGCCCGCCTCCGCGCATGCCTTCGCGAAGTCGGCGCGTTCGCTCAGGAACCCATAGCCCGGGTGCACCGCGTCACAGCCCTGAGCGCGGGCCACTGCGATCAGCGCCTCGATGTCGAGGTAGGCCGACGGCCCGGAGGCGTCGAGCGCGACGGCCTTGTCGGCCAGTTGCACATGCAAGGCCTGCGCATCGTCGCGCGCGAACACGCCCACGCTGGCAATGTCGAGATCGCGCAGCGCGCGCACCAGCCGCACCGCGATCTCGCCGCGGTTGGCCACAAGAATCTTTTGGAACACGAACGCCCTTACTGGTCTTTGAGCAGGCGGCGCAGGACTTTGCCGGCGCCGGTCGTCGGCAATGCATCGATGAAGCGCACGACGCGCGGTGCCTTGTAGCTGGCCATGTTGTCGCGCGACCAGGCCGTCAGGGCCTCGACGCTCACATCGGTGCCCGGCTTCCGGACGATGAAGGCCTTCACCACCTCGCCCTTCTCCGCATCGGGCTGCGCGATCACTGCGGCCTGGGCCACGGCGGGATGTTTGATGAGGATGGTCTCCACCTCCTCCGGGAACACGCTGTAGCCCGACACCTTGATCATTTCCTTGAAGCGGCCGATGAAAGTGAGGTAGCCGTCGGCGTCGAGCTTGCCCATGTCGCCGGTGTGCACCCAGCCGTTGCGCAGGGTGGCGGCCGTGGCTTCGGGCTTGTTCCAGTACCCCTTGAAGGTGCCGGGGCTGGTCAGCACGATCTCGCCGATTTCACCCGGCGGCACGTCGGCGCCCGTATCGGGGTCGACGATGCGGATGGTCACGCCCGGCACCGGCACGCCTTGCGTGCCCCAGCGCGGCGCATGGTGCGGCGTGTAGGTGTCGCAGGTGTGGGTTTCGCTCAGGCCGTAGGCCGCCTCGAACGATGTGCAACGGGTCGCGAAGCCTTTCCATTGCGCGGCCAGCCCTTCGGTGAAGGTGATGCCGAAGCTGGTGACCGGGTTCATCTTCAAGCTGGAAAGGTCGAACGATCCGA
>SEGN01000055.1 GCA_004211245.1 Variovorax sp. | reverse complement strand
GTGCAGCGGCACATGTTGCCGTCGAGCAGCGCACGAACTTCGGTCTCGCTCGACTCGGGATGGTGCGTGCACAGGTCGATGGCGCTCATCACCATGCCCGGCGTGCAGAAGCCGCATTGCAGACCGTGGCATTCCTTGAAGGCGGCCTGCATCGGGTGCATGGTGCCGTCCGGCTGGGCGATGCCTTCGATGGTCGTGATCTTCGCGTCGGCCACCTGGGCCACCAGCACATTGCAGGACTTGATCGCACGGCCGTTCACATGCACGGTGCACGCGCCGCACTGGGCGGTGTCGCAGCCGACGTGGGTGCCGGTGAGGTGAAGGTGCTCGCGGATCGCGTGCACGAGGAAGGTGTTGGGCGGTGCGTCGACCGTGACGTCGCGGCCGTTGACCGTGAGCTTGACCTGCATGTGGCTGTCTCCTTGGATGGGATGGCTGATTTCGGCGAGTTGCATCTTCGACGCCGGGTCGGGGTGCCATCCTAGGCAAAACCCTCAGCGCTTGCGCGCCGGCTGCGAAATTCTCAAAATGAAACAGAGCACCCCCACAATCGCCCCATGTTGCCGTCCGCCGCCTCGCTGCCTGAACGCTCCGCACTGATCGCCCAGGCCCGGCACGAGGTGCTCGAGCGCGCCGCGACGGGAAGCCCGCGCATCGAACCTTGGATCACGCGCTCGTGGCAGCGCTGCCTGGCCGCCGGCCAACGTCCGCAGCAACGCGTCAGCTTCGACGCCGTGTCGGCACAGCATGCGCATCGCGTCACCGGCCAGAGCCGCGACCTGATCGTGGCGGCACAGCCGGTGCTCGACCGACTGGCACGCGCGATCGCCGACACTCGCTACTTTGCAATCCTCACCGACGCCCGCGGCGTCGTGGTCGACGTGCGTGGCGTGCCGGCCAATGCGGAACGTGCCGCGCGCGACCTGGCACGCATCGGCGTCGACCTGTCGGAGCAGGCGGTGGGCACCACCGCCATCGGCGCGGCGCTGGCCGAACTGCAGCCCGTGTGGCTGCACCGCGGCGAGCATTTCTTCGACGACACCAGCCTCTACAGCTGCGCCGGCGCACCGCTGTTCGGCCCCGACGGTAGCTGCGTCGGCATGCTCGACCTGACCGGCGTGAATGCGGTCGAGCGGCCCGAACTTCGCCACCTGGCAGCCCTGTCGGCGCGCAGCATCGAGAACGCGCTGGTGCTTCAGCAACCGCACGACCTGCTGGTGCGGCTGAACTGGCCCGGCTACGGCGGCAACGTCGAGTCCGAAGGCCTGCTGTGCCTGGACCGTGACGGTCACGTGAGCGCCAGCAACGCGGCGGCGCGCGAGATGGTCAACCAGGCCGCGATGGCCGTGGCATCGCCTTCCCGGCTGCATGCCAGCGACCTGTTCGCCTTGCCGTGGACGCTGTTGTGGGACGCGGCGCACCGCGCCAGCGGTGCGGTGGTCGAGGTGCCGCTCTGGTCGGGGCTGCGTCTGCAGGCGCGTCCGCAGGCGGGCGGCGCGGCCGGCGGCGACGCGGGCGCACCGGTCGCTCTGGGGCGGCCCCGTCTGCGCGACGTCGAAACGGCGCTGATCCGCAAGGCGGTGGACGAGGCCCGCGGCAATGTGGCCGAGGCGGCGCGGGTGCTCGGCATCAGCCGTGCGACGGTCTACCGCAAGCTGGCGCGCGGCCCACGATGATGAAACGAATCGTCTGCACACTGGCTCTGTGGATGGGAGCGGGGCTGGTTGGCGCTGCCGAGCTCAAAGTGTTGACCGCCGGTGCCTACAAGCCGGTCGTCACCGCGCTTGCGCCGGTCTTCGAACAGCGTACCGGCCACAAGCTCATGGTTGCCAACGACACCGCCGGCGCGCTGGTCAGGCGCATCGCCGGCGGCGAAGCCTTCGACCTGGTGATCCTCACGCCAGCAGCGATCGAGCAACTGGTGCAGGGCGGCAAGGTGGTGGCAGGCAGTTCGGGCAGGCTTGCGCGCGTCGCGATCGGCGTGGCGGTGAAACAGGGCACGACGGCACCCGACATCGGCAGCGTCGCCGCGTTCCAGAGGGCGCTCCTGGCTGCGCGCGCGGTGGCCTACATCGATCCCGCCGCGGGCGGCTCGAGCGGCGTCTACTTGACACAGCTGTTCGAGAAGATGGGCATCGCCGCGCAGATCCAACCGAAGGCCGTGCTGGTGCCCGGCGGCCTGGTCGCGCAGCGCCTCGTCACCGGCGAGGCCGACCTCGCGATCCACCAGATCAGCGAGATCCTGGCGGTGCCTGGCGCAATGCTGGTCGGTCCGATTCCTGCGGAGGTCCAGAACTACACGGTGTACGCGGGCGGCCTCGGAGCGGACGCCCGCGATGCCGGCGCCGCCACGGCGTTCCTTGCGCTGCTCGGCAGCCCCGAAGCGCGGGCCGTGCTTCAGTCCATGGGAATGGAAGCCCCCTGAGGACGGCCGCCGGCCTGCAACCATTCGCAGAACGCGAGCGCATTCCTTGGTCGGGCGGTGGCGTCCGCCAGGAGGTCGAGCCAGCGCCGCCTCAACCCGGCAACGCCACCACCACCGCAGCCTCGTCCACCCGCGCCGTCACGCGCTGGCGCGTGCGCAGGTTGCTGTCGCCCGGAGCGAAGCCGACCAGCTGAAGCTCGGCGCCGGCCAGCGTGATCACGATCTCGTCCCCGCCGTCACCGCGCGCCACGCGCGCCACGGTGCCGCTGAGCTGGTTACCGGCCTTGCGCGCCGTCGGCTCGGCGCGCGCCACCTTCACGGCCGTCGCCTTGCACAGCGCGAGCGCGGTCATGCCTTCGGCCAGGCCGAGCAGTTCGGCGCTCTCCTGCGTGATGCGTGCCGCGATGTGCGCGCCGCCGGGCAACGCCATGCGCACGCGCACGATGCGACCCGCGCCTTCGAGCGCGCTGATCGTCGCCGGCAGCTGGTTGCGCATGCTGGTGCGGATGGACAGCCGCGCGACCGCCGTGGCGGCCCCGCTCTGCGCCTGAAGGCCCTGCCGCGCGGCGGCGTGCGCATCGGCCATCGTCAGCAGTTGTTGCCCCTGTGCGGTGAGCGTCGCACCGCCGCCGCCTGCGCCGCCCACGGCGCGTGCGACCAGCGGCACGCCCGCCAGGTTGGTCAGGGTGGCGATGGCCTGCCAGGCCGCCTTGTAGCTGACGCCGGCCTCGCGCGCGGCCCGCGAGATGCTGCCGCTGCGGCCGATGCCGCGCAGGATGTCGATGCGTCTGTCGCTCATGCCGTGGCCGAGCGCGTCGCCGAAGCGGGGAATTGCCATGCCGCGGATTGTGCCGGCGTGGCCTACACTTTCGCTATTCCATTCATGAATAGCGAAAGATGAAATTCGCCGCTGCCGCCCTCGTGCTTCTTTCCATCCATGCCGCGCAGGCAGGCGAAGTGCAGGTTGCAGTGGCCGCCAACTTCGCCGGCCCGATGAAGGTGCTGGCCGCCGACTTCGAGAAGACCGCCGGCCACAAGGTCGTGTTCGCCACGGGCGCCACCGGCAAGTTCTACGCGCAGCTCCGGGCCGGCGCGCCGTTCGACGTGTTCCTCGCAGCCGACGACGAAACGCCCGCGCGGCTCGACCAGGAGGGCGCCACGGTACCTGGCAGCCGTTTCACCTATGCGGTCGGCCGGCTGGTGCTGTGGTCGCCCCGGCCCGACTATGTGGACGCCAGCGGCGACGTGCTGCGGCGCAACCGCTTCGCCCATCTCGCCATCGCTTCGCCCAGGCTCGCACCCTACGGGTGATTCGCGCGTTCGGCTACGAGACTGAGCGCCCATGAGTGCGCTGCCCGCGATCACCCTCACGCTGAAGCTCGCAGCGCTCACCACGCTGATCCTGCTGCTGCTCGGCACGCCGCTCGCCTGGTGGCTGGCGCGCACGCGCTCGCGGCTGAAGGGCGCGGTCGGCGCGCTGGTGGCCCTGCCGCTGGTGCTGCCGCCGACCGTGATCGGCTTCTACTTTCTCGTGACGATGGGGCCGGACGGCCCGATCGGCCGGCTCACGCAGTCGCTCGGCATCGGCCTGCTGCCCTTCAGCTTCGCGGGCCTGGTGGTGGGGTCGGTGATCTACTCGATGCCGTTCGTGGTGCAGCCGTTGCAGAACGCCTTCGAGGCCATCGGCGACGCGCCGCTGGAAGCGGCCGCCACCTTGCGTGCCTCGCCGCTCGACACCTTCTTCAGCGTGGTGCTGCCGCTGGCGCGGCCCGGCTACCTCACGGCCATCGTGATGGGCTTTGCGCACACCGTCGGCGAGTTCGGCGTGGTGCTCATGATCGGCGGCAACATCCCCGACAAGACGCGGGTGATCTCGGTGCAGATCTACGACCATGTGGAGGCGCTCGAGTACACGCAGGCGCACTGGCTGGCCGGTGGCATGCTGGCGTTCTCCTTCCTGGTGCTTCTCGCGCTGTACGTACTGAACCCGACCGGCCAGCGCCGGGTGAAGACATGAGCGCCGGCATCCAGGCCAGCCTGCGCGTGACCCACCCGGGCTTTTCGCTCGAGGTCGACCTCGCATTGCCGGGACGCGGGGTGACGGCGCTTTCCGGCCCCTCGGGTTGCGGCAAGACGACCTGCCTGCGCGCCATTGCGGGGCTGCAGCGCACGGCGGGCAACCGGGTGGAGATCAACGGTGCGACCTGGCAGGACGGCGGTGTCTTCGTGCCCACGCACCAGCGCCCGATCGGCTATGTGTTCCAGGAGACGCGGCTGTTTGAGCACCTCGACGTGCGGCGCAATCTGGAATTCGGCATGCGCCGCGTACCGGCCGCGTCGCGCCGCGTCTCGCTCGCGCAGGCGATTGAACTGCTCGGCATCGGTGCGCTCATGGGGCGCCGGCCGCAAACGCTGTCGGGCGGCGAACGGCAGCGCGTGGGCATGGCGCGCGCGCTCGCGACCAGCCCCGATCTGCTGCTGATGGACGAGCCGCTCGCCTCGCTCGATGCCGAGCGCAAGCGCGAGGTGCTGCCGTACCTGGAGCGGCTGCATGGCGAGCTCGCGATCCCGGTGCTCTACGTGACCCATGCACCGGACGAGATCGCACGGTTGGCCGACCACCTGGTGCTGCTCGATGCCGGGCGCGTGGTCGCCGCCGGCCCGGCTGCCACGCTGATGACGCAGCTCGACCTGCCACTGGCCCATGGCGACACGGCGGGCGCCGTGGTCCAGGCCACGGTGACCGGACACGAGCCGGCGTACCACCTGACGCAGGTCGCGTTTCCAGGCGGCCGCCTCAGCCTCCCGCACCGGGGCACGCAGGTCGGGCAGGCGGTGCGGGTGCGCATCCAGGCCCGCGACGTGAGCCTGACCCTGCAACGCCAGACCGACACCAGCGTGCTCAACATCCTGCCGGCCTCGGTCGCCGATCTCGCCGACGACAGTCCGGGCCAGGTGATGGTCGGGCTCGATCTCGGCGGCACGCGCATCCTGGCGCGCATCACGCGCAAGTCGGCCGATGCCCTGCAGCTTGCGCCGGGCACGCCGGTGCATGCGCAGGTCAAAGGCGTCGCCATCGTCGAATAGCGGCGGCGCGGGTCGCTCAGGCGCCCTCGGGCACCTTGTCCAGAAAGCCGGTGACCGACCGCAGCTTGCCGGCTTCGAGCTGCACGAAGTCGGTGCCCTGGATCAGGTCGTCGGCGCCGCTCGGGCCCAGCGTCCAGCTGAAGCGGACGTTGTCGCCGTGGGCGTCGGCGCGACCGGTGAGTGCGAAGCGGAAGCCGGGGTAGCGCCGGTGCACGGCGCCGACGAGCGTGCTGATGGCCTCGTGGCCGCTGGCCTGCATCAGGGGGTCGACGTACTGCGCGTCGGGCGCCCAATCGCTGACGAGCAACTGCTGGCGGCGGGTTGCGTCCGCTTCGTTCCAGAGCGCGATGTAGCGATGGGCGATGCCGACGGCGTCGAGGGTGGCGGTGTTCATGGTGCGATTCCTTTCGAGGTTCAGAACCCGCAACGGCGCGGGGTGAACGAATGGTCGCGAACGCCGCGCTGCGCGTCGATGACGCGCAACGTCATGGCGCCAGGAAGCCTGCCTCACGCAACGCGTCCTGACCCGCTCCGCCGACCAGCGCATCGGCGAACGCCTGGGCCGCCGTACCGGCGTCCTCACGAACCGCAATCCCGTACTCCGCGCTCACGTTGATGGCGGTTGGCACGTCGATGCGCTGCAACGAAGGCTCCTCTGCCCGCGCAATCACGGCATTGGTGCAGTAGGTGAGGAACACATCGGCCTGCCCGGTGGCCACCAGCATGCCGTAGACATTGCGGCCCGCAGGCGGCGGTGGCGAGTTCGGGCCACCGGTCAATTGAAGCGCCTTCGCCGCCAATGCTTTCGCCGAGCCGACCGGGCCCGCGCCGGTGCGCTCCACGCGCTCGAACAGCTCGAACGCATAGTCGCCGGAAGGGTCCGCCTTCGGCGTCGAGGTACCGAGCTTCACGGCCGTATCGAGCATCGTCGCCACCAGCGTGTCGCGCGTGACCGCCAGGCCCTGCCGCGCCAGTGCGCACAGCGCGTTGCGAGCAAACGCGCGCGTCGGCCCGTAGCCACCGCCCGCACCGAGCGACTGCGGATGTTCCATGTTGGCCGACGCGAACACGTCGGCCTTGTCGCCGCCCGTGATGCGGTCGCGCAGCAAGCCCGACGCGCCGAAGCTCAGCGCGACGCGGGTGCCGGGATGGGCCTGCTCGAAGGCCTTGGCGGCCCGGGTCACGGGGCCGCGCAGGCTGCCTGCGGCGAAGACGTTGATCGTGGCCTGTTGCGCGCCCACGCCCAGTGAAGCAACGGCAAGCGTCATCGCGACCACACCCGCACGCCAATCACTTCGTCGCATTGGGAAAGAACAGTTGCTCGCCGCCGATCCTGTAGCTCGCGATATTGGCCTGGCCGACCGGCGAGATCACCCAGTCGACGAACTTCTGCGCGCCGGTCGCGTTGAGCTGCGGAAACTTCGCGGGACTGGGCACCATGACGCCGTACTGGTTGAACAGGCGCTTGTCGCCTTCCACCAGCACCGCGAGATCGGCCCGGTTCTTGAAGCTGAGCCAGGTCGCGCGGTCCGACAGCACGTAGCCGCTGGTCGACGCGGCGATATTCAATGCCGGGCCCATGCCGCAACCGCATTCCTTGTAGCCGCTGCCCTTCCTGTCGTTGGCCAGCGGCGTGCCGGCTTCGCCCAGGCCGGTCTGGTTCCAGAGCCGGCGCTCGGCAGCGTCGGTGCCGCTCTTGTCGCCGCGCGAGACGAAGGGCGCGTTGGCCGCGGCCACCTTCTTCAGGGCCGCGGCGATGTCGTTGCCCTTGACGCCGGCCGTGTCGGCCTTGGGACCGATCAGGACGAAATCGTTGTACATGACCGGGTAGCGCTTTGCGGCGAAGCCATCGGCCACGAACTTCTCCTCGGCCGCGGTGTCATGCACGAACAGCACGTCGGCATCGCCGCGCTTGGCCATGTCGATGGCCTGGCCCGTACCGACCGCCACCACCTTGATGTCGATGCCGCTGGCCTGCTTGAAGGCCGGCAGCATGTGCGCGAACAAGCCCGACTGCTCGGTCGAGGTGGTCGACGCCATCGTGATGGTTTCTGCGCGCGCCACGAGGACACTGCCGCCGAACAAGACCAGGGCCGCCACGGCCTGCGCGGTGGGACCGATACCGAAACGCTTGAAAAACACCTTCATGCCAGTTCTCCTTTCACAAAAAGACGGGCTTCCTCGGGCAACGGCCCGTGAAAGAACGCGTGCACGGGCAGGTCCGCAATGACGCGGCCCTGCTCGAGATAGACGACGCGGCTCGCCAGCCGCTTGACCTGCCCGAGGTTGTGGCTGGCGAACACCAGCGTGCGGTCCTGCCCTTCATGCGCCACCTCGGCGATCAGCGCCTCGACTTCGCGCTTGGCGGTCGGGTCGAGGCTGGCGGTGGGCTCGTCCAGCAGCAGCACCTGTGGCTGCAACGCCCAGGCCCGCGCCAGCGCCAGACGCTGTTGCTGTCCGCCCGAGAGCGTGCGGGCATTGCGCGCGCGCAATGCCTCCAGCCCCACGCGGGCGAGTGCGGGTCCCGCTGCGAGCCGCGACTCGCGCCAGCGCATGCCCCGCAGCCAGAGCGCGAGCGCCACATTGGTGGCGGCGCTGGCACGCAGCATGTGCGGCCGCTGGAACAGCATGGCCTGGTCATGCCGTGGGGCATGGCTCTCGAAATGACCGCCCGCATGCGGCACCAGGCCGTGCAACAGGCGAAGCAGCGTGCTTTTGCCGCTGCCATTGGCGCCGATCAGCGCCACGCGTTCACCGGCGTGGATGGACAGGCTGGCTTTGCGCAGCGCCGTGACACGGCCGAAGCGCACCTCGACTTCGCGCAAGGTGAACAGCGCATGCGGTCGGGTCATGCGGCCACCCGCATGGCGACCGCAGCGCCGCCGTCGACCCGCTCGCGCCAGTTGCGCACGAGCGCGATGAGCACGTTGAGCGCCAGCACCACGGCCAGCAGCAGCAAGCCCAGCGCGAGTGCGAGCGGCAGGTCGCCCTTGCTGGTTTCGAGCGCGATGGCGGTGGTCATGACGCGGGTGAACCCGTCGATGTTGCCGCCCACCACCATCACGGCCCCGACCTCCGACACGGCACGGCCGAAGGCCGCGATCAGCACGGTGACGAGGGCGTAACGCTCGTCCCACACCAGCACAAGCGCGCGTGCGAACGGCCCTGCGCCGAGCGAGCGCCACTGCTCGCCATGGGCGCGGTCGGCGTCCTCGATGGTCTGGCGAGCGAGCGCGGTGACCACCGGCAACACCAGCATCGTCTGCGCCAACACCATCGCCTTGAAAGTGAAAAGCCAGCCCAGCGCGCCGAACGGGCCGGAGCGCGACAGCAGCAGATAGACCACCAGCCCCACCACCACCGACGGCAACGCCAGCAAGGTGTTGAGCAGCGTCAGCACGAGGCCGCGGCCGCGAAAGCGCGCCACACCGAGCCAGGCACCGAGCAGCAAGCCGAAGCCGCAGGCGAGCGCGCAGGCGCAGGCACTCACCGCCAGCGAGCGGCCGACGATGGCCAGCAGCACCGGGTCGCCGGACACGACCAACTGCCATGCCGACAGCGCGCTCTGGGTGAAGGTGTTCATCGGGCGAATTCCATGCCCGCGAGAACGTAACAGGGCGCGAGGGCGAACCTATGCACGTCGGTTCATAGGTCAGGCGCCGGTCTGCATAATGCTCGGCGCCGCGCTACGCTCAGCCACCCGTGCACCAGATCGAACTTTCCTACCTCATCACCCCGCGGCGGCGTGCCGGCGGTGCCTTGATCGGCAACCCGCTGATGGCCCTGCTGCAGGCGGTCCGCGAGCACGGCTCGATCTCCGCAGCCGCGCGCTCGCTCGAAATGTCGTACCGGCACGTGTGGGGCGAACTCAAGCGCTGGGAGCAGAGCTTCGGGCAGCCGCTGGTCACGGGCGACAAGGGCCGGCGCGCCCATCTGTCCGAATTCGGCGACAAGCTGCTGTGGGCAGAGCGGCAGGCCCAGGCTCGGCTCGCGCCGCAGATCGAGGCGCTGCATGCCGACCTGGAACGCGCCTTCGCGCTGGCCTTCGACGATCGCATTCACGTGCTGAGCCTGCAGGCCAGCCACGACGACGCGCTGATGCTGCTGCGTGCCCATGCGGCCGCCAGTGCGCGCCTGCAGCTCGACATCCAGTTCAGCGGCAGCGTGGATGCGATCAGCGCGCTGAACCAGGGGCGCTGCACCATGGCCGGCTTTCACACGCTCGAATCGGCCGCCGCCGGCTCGCTCACGCAGCGCACCTACCAGCCGCTGCTCAAGCCCGGGCTGCACAAGCTGATCGGTTTCGCACGACGCACACAGGGGCTCATCGTGGCACCGGGCAATCCGCTGGCGCTCCATTCGCTGGCCGACGTGGCGCACGCACGCGCGCGCTACGTCAACCGCGCCATCGGCACCGGCACCCGCGTCCTGCTCGACGAGCTGCTGGTGGCGGCCCGGCTCGGCAGCGACGCACTGGACGGCTACGAGCGCAGCGAACCGTCGCACGGCGCGGTCGCGCATGCGGTGGCCGCGGGCCAGGCCGACGCCGGGTTGGGGCTGGAATCGGCCGCGCGGGCCGCGGGGCTGGGCTTCGTGCCGTTGGCGCACGAGCGCTATCACCTCGCGTGCCTGAAGTCCGCGCTCGACCATCCGGCCACGCAGGCCCTGCTGGTGCTGCTGCGCGGGGCCGCATGGCAGCATCGGCTCGGCACGCTCCCGGGGTACGAGAGCGCTGCCAGCGGCGCGGTGCAGTCGCTCAGCACACTGCTGCCCTGGTGGCGGTTCAAGACCACCAAGAAGCCGCGGAGCGCGACGAAATGAGCGCAATCGGTCCGGCCGACGCCTGGCCCGTCGGCGATGGCGACGCGGCGACCCGCATCCGCAACCTGCGAGCCGGTGACTGCCTGCTCGGAGCGCCACCGCAGTGGTCGCCGGCATTGCGCACCGCCATCGACCTGCTGCTGCCTGCGAAGGCCCAGATCGTGCTGTTCTGGGGCCCCGACTTCCTAGCGTTCTACAACGACGCCTATGCGCCGACCATCGGCATCAAGCATCCGGCGGCGCTCGCCCGGCCGGCACGCGACCACTGGTCGGAATTGTGGGACGACCTGCATCCGCTGCTGCGCAGCGTGCTGGTCGATGGCCAGACGGTGAGCGCGCAGGACCGCCCTTTCACCATCAACCGCAGCGGCAAGATCGAGGAAGTGTTCTTCGACATCTCCTATTCGCCGGTGCGCGAGCAGGACGGCCGCGTCGGCGGCGTGCTGTGCATCGTGAGCGACACCACCGAACGCGTGCGCAGCGCGCAGGCGCTCGCCGCCAGCGATCAGAGGGCGCGCGAAACCGCCATGCAGCTGCAGATGGCGCAGGCCGCAGGCGGCATCGGCGTGTTCCTGCTCGACGTCGAGACCGGCCTGCTCAGCGTGTCGGACGAGTTCTGCCACGCGTTCGGCGTGCCGGTGCGGGCCGCCTTTCATTCGACCGAGGTGGAACGGCTGCGGATCGACCGCGACGAACGCATGGCGACTTCCGAGCGCCGGGCCGAGGGCACGACGCCGCTCGACGTCGAGTACCGCGTCCGGCGGGCCAGTGACGGCGCTGTGCGCTGGATCTCTCGCCGCGCCGAGATGATCCGCGACCCCGCCGGCAAGCCGGTGCTGATGCGCGGCGTGGTGCAGGACATCACCGCGCGCAAGGACGCCGAAGCCACGCTGCGCGAAAGCGAAGCCCGTTTCCGCGCGCTCGCGCAGGCCATGCCCATCCAGGTCTGGACGGCCGCCGCCGACGGGGGGCTGGACTGGTTCAGCCGCAGCGTCTACAGCTATTCGGGCCTGACGCACGAAGCGCTGGTGGGCGCCGGCTGGAGCCGCATGGTGCACCCCGACGACCTGTCGCGCGTCGCGGTCCAGTGGTCGAACGCGCTGGCGACGCAGACACCCTACGAAACCGAATTCCGCCTGCGCCGGCACGACGGCGCCTGGCGCTGGCACCTGGTGCGCGCACAGCCGGTCGACATCAGCGGAGCGCTCGGACTGCCGATGCGCTGGGTCGGCACCAACGCCGACATCGAAGACCAGAAGGTGGCGCAGGCCCGTCTCGAGCAAAGCGTGGAGGAGCGTACGCGCGACCGGGACCGGCTCTGGAACCTGTCGACGGACATCATGCTCGTGGCCGATTTCAGCGGCCGCATCACCGCCATCAACCCGGCCTGGCAAACGCTGCTCGGGCTGACCGAAGCCGAGCTGCTCGGGCAGCCTCTCACCGACCTGCTGCATCCGGACGACGTGGACGCGGCCCTGGCGGAAATCGCGCGCCTCGCGCACGGCCTGGTCACCCTGCGCATCGAGAACCGGCTGCGCCACAACGATGGCAGCTACCGCACGCTGTCGTGGACGGCGGTGTCGGACGAACGCTTCCTGCACGCGGTGGGGCGTGACATCACCGCGCTGCGCGAATCGGAATCGCGGTTGCGCCAGAGCCAGAAAATGGAGGCCATCGGCCAGCTCACCGGTGGCATCGCGCACGACTTCAACAACCTGCTGCAGGGCATCACCGGCTCGATGGAGGTGATGCGCCGGCGTTTGTCGCTGGGCCGCACCGAAGGGCTCGACCGGTACCTGGACGCGGCCACGCAATCGGCGCAGCGCGCGGCGGCGCTGATCCAGCGCCTGCTGGCATTTTCCCGGCGCCAGACGCTGGACCCGAAGCCGGTCGATGTGAACCGCCTGATCGGCTCGATGGAAGACCTGCTGCGCCGCACGCTGGGCGAACAGGTGCTGCTGGCGGTGCAGTTCGACGCCGCTGCCGGCA
Organism: Variovorax sp.; assembly: GCA_004211245.1. Classification (GTDB taxonomy): domain Bacteria; phylum Pseudomonadota; class Gammaproteobacteria; order Burkholderiales; family Burkholderiaceae_C; genus Variovorax. Next base: position 4,675 of record SEGN01000055.1, on the reverse strand, counting down.
GCGCGGTCTGCGACGAGAGCCAGCTCGAGAGCGCCATCCTCAACCTGGCCATCAACGCGCGTGACGCGATGCCGCACGGCGGCGAACTGCGCATCGGCGCGGGCGAACTGCAGGTCGGCGAGCGCGGTGCCGCGCAGTTCGAAGGGCTTGCGCCCGGGCGCTATTGCGCCATTGCCGTGACCGACACCGGCACCGGCATGGCAGCCGACGTGCTGGCAAAGGCGTTCGACCCCTTCTTCACGACCAAGCCGATCGGCCAGGGCACCGGGCTCGGTCTGTCGATGGTGTATGGCTTCGTGCAGCAATCGCATGGGCACGTGCGCCTCGAAAGCGAGCCGGGCCGGGGCACCGCGGTGACCTTGCTGCTGCCGCGCGCCGAACCGCGCACCCCGGATGCGGCGCTCGTCGCGCCCCCCGCCGGGTCGCCCCTGCCGCTGGGCAGCGACGAAGTCGTGCTGGTGGTGGAAGACGACCCCGGCGTGCGGCTCCTGGTGCTGGACCTGCTCGAAGACCTCGGCTATCGCACCCTGCAAGCCCCGGACGGGGCCACCGCGATTCCGATCCTGCAATCCGCCCAGCGCATCGACCTGTTGGTGAGCGACGTCGGCCTGCCCGGCATCAACGGCCGCCAGGTGGCCGAGATCGCGCGCCAGCACCGGCCCGACCTCGAGGTGCTTTTCATGACCGGCTATGCCGAGCAGGTGGCCACGCGCGCCGAACTGCTCGCGCCGGGCATGCACATGATCGCCAAGCCCTTTGCCATCGACGACTTCGCCCGAATCGTCAAGCAGATCGTCCGGCCCGCCTAGGACCCCCGCAGTACGGCCTGCAGCTTGCGCTGCGCCGCATTGATCGCAGACGACTGGCTGTTGAGTCGCTGCAGCATGTCGTTGAGCCGGGCCTGCACCGCCGGGTCGCGCACCTGGATCGACGAGCCGCTGATTTCGATCTTGCCGCTGTTCTGCTTGATGAAGTCGGCAAGCTCCAGCGCCTGGCCGAACACCGCGTCGACCGCCGGGAACACCTCCTTCACGGTGCTGGCCGGGGTGCGCACGGTGCGCTCGTAGGCCTTGTCGAACACCGCCTTGACGTCGTCGGGCTGCTTGAAGCCGGCGCGCGCCGCCTCCGCCTTCGCAAGCTGTTCGTCCAGCGCACCGCGCACCGCGATCAGGGCGTCTCGCGCCGTCTGCACGTCGTCGCGTCGCGTGACGACGTCGCCGATCGACCGCAGGCTGCCCTTGGCGATGATGGCCGACATCGGCTGGCTGATGGACTTGTCCATGCCGGCATTGAAGTCCGTGATCACCGCGTACTGCTGCGCATAGTCGCCGAACGACGCCTTTTCGGCCTCGGTCGGCCTGGGCACCCTGACACCGGGCTTGTCGAGGATGCGGGTCTGCAGGAAGGCGATGAAGGCAGCGCGCTCTTCGGCCTCCTTGTTGGCGCAGGCGCCGAGCGCAAAAGCCAGCGCCAGCAAGGCCAGCGCCGTCAGCGCGCGTCGAAGAAGAACCATGGTGCGAACCTCCTGTTGTGGTCAGAGCGTGCAGGTGCGAAAACCGAAAAACCCATCGTCGCGCCCCGGTGCCGCGTAGTTGCGGGCCTTGGGCGAGCGCAGCCTCGCGCGGGTGGCGAGCGAGGCACCGCGCAGCACGCGGGCATGGCGGAATGCCGGCAGCGGATCGAACGCGCTGCCGGCGCTCCAGGGGTCGGCACGGAATCCGGGCCAGGGCTTGAACGTGCCGGCGGTCCACTCGTGCACGTCGGCCCAGCGAAAGCCGCGGCGCACCGCCGTGTGCGCGGCGATCTCCCATTCGACCTCGGTCGCGACGCGGCGCCCGGCCCAGCGTGCCCAGGCATCGGCCTCCCACCAACTCAGGTGCACCGCACTCTGGTGGCTGGCGGCCCGCACGGTACGCCCGAAGCGGTGCTGCAGCACCGAGCCGCCGGTGCCGTTGCGTGCCGCGCCGATCTGCTCGACATGGCGCGGGCCGCGTCGGCCTTCGCCGGCCTGCTGCGTGAGCCAGTCCCAGCCGCCTTCGGGGTGCCAGAGCTCGCTGCGGTCGTAGCCGCCGTCGTCGACGAACTCGACGAACTGGCTCCAGGTGACGGGCTGCGCGTCGATCTCGAACTCGGGCACCTCCACTTCGTGCACGCCCTGCTCCTGCGCAAAGCAGAAGCCTTCTGCCGGCAGGCCCATCTGCCACTGCGTGGCCGGCACCAGCAGCGGCTCGCGCGCGGGCGGTGCCGGCGCCAGTTCGACACCGATCGGCAGGCCGAGCGTCTGCGCCATCACCACCAGCTGTTCGCCGCGCAGGTCTTCGTGGAACAGCGCCAGCCGGTAGAAATAGAGCCCGGCATCCGTCTCGACGGCGCGCTCCAGCAGCTCCAGCGTGCTCTCCAGCGTCTCGAGCAGGTAGGCCTTGGTGTGCGCCAGGTCCGGCAGGTCCGGTGCCCAGGGCCGTTCGCTTCCGCCCTGCTGCGGGTTCCACCAGCCGTCGGCCTGCGGGTCGATGGCGGCCAGCCGGGTCGGCCGCGGCGGGCAGTCGATGCCGAAGGCGCGCTGCGTGTTGCGCGCGATCCACCATTCGGCGAACCAGCCGATGTGGCCCGCCAGCCAGATCGGAGGAAACACATCGGGCCGCCGGTCCACGGGCAGTGTGGCGCAGCCCAGCGCCTCCTCGTAGAGCGACAACAGGTGCAGCGTGTGGTTGCGCGCGTCGATCAGCGCCAGCGACAGCAATTCGCGGCCGGCGCGCCGCATGTCCGGCGAGTCGATCGAGTGCGGCAGGGTCAGCGGCAGAGCCATTGCCCATTATCGCGAGGCCCGACGCGCCGCCGCATGCGCGGGAATACACCGCCCTCGCGAGGCCGGGCGCGGGCCTGTGCGCCGATAGAATCCCCGGCTTCTCAATGACAGCCCCAACGGGAGACAAGCATGAACATGCTTCTCAAGTTTTCACGCGCCATCGACTGGCTCAACACGCAGATCGGCAAGTACGTGATTTGGCTCATCCTGGCCTCCACCGTGATCAGCGGCGTGAACGCCGTGGTGCGCAAGGTGTTCAACATGAGTTCGAACGCCTACCTCGAAGTGCAGTGGTACCTGTTCGCCGCATCGTTCATGATCGCGGCCGGCTACACGCTGCTGAACCAGGAGCACGTGAAGATCGACGTGGTGTACAGCCGCTGGTCGAAGCGCACGCAGATCTGGATCGACATCATCGGCTTCGTCTTCTTCCTCACGCCGATCTGCCTGGCTATCCTCTGGTACGGCATTCCGTTCTTCCTGCAAGGCTATCGCTCGGGCGAGATGTCGAGCAACTCGGGCGGCCTGATCCGCTGGCCGGTGTACGCGATGATCCCGCTGGGCTTCACGCTGCTGATGCTTCAGGGCTGGTCCGAACTGATCAAACGCTTCGCCTTCCTGCAGGGGCGGATCGAAGACCCGACCGGCAAGCGCGACGAGAAGACGGCGGAGGAAGAGCTGGCCGAATCGATCCGCCGCCTCGCCGAAGCCTCCGGCAAACCTGTCTGACCGGTAGCACGCCATGGAATTCATCACTCAGAACTTCGCCCCGATCATGTTCGCGGGCCTCATCGTGTTCCTGCTGTTCGGCTTTCCGGTGGCGTTCAGCCTCGGCGCCTGCGGCCTGTTCTTCGGGTTCGTCGGCATCGAGCTCGGTCTGCTGCCCGAGGCGCTGATGCAGGCGCTGCCGCTGCGGCTGTTCGGCATCATGCAGAACGACACCTTGCTGGCGATCCCGTTCTTCACCCTGATGGGGCTGATCCTCGAGCGCAGCGGCATGGCCGAGGACCTGCTGGACACCATCGGCCAGCTGTTCGGCCCGGTGCGCGGCGGCCTGGCGCTGGCGGTGATCTTCGTCGGCGCACTGCTTGCGGCCACCACGGGCGTGGTCGCCGCGTCGGTGATCTCGATGGGCCTGATCTCGCTGCCGATCATGCTGCGCTACGGCTACGACCGGCGACTTGCCTCGGGCGTGATCGCGGCTTCCGGCACGCTGGCGCAGATCATTCCGCCTTCGCTGGTGCTGATCATCATGGCCGACCAGCTCGGCCGCAGCGTCGGCGACATGTACAAGGGCGCCTTCGTGCCCGGCTTCATCCTCACCGGCATGTACGTCGGGTATGTGGTGCTGCTGGCGTTCTTCAAGCCCAAGTGGGTTCCGGCCCTGCCGATCGAAGCCCGCACCTTCCGCGAGCCGAATGGCAGCAGCGGCCTGCCCTCGCTGGTGGTCGTCACGGTGCTGGCCACGGGTGCCGCCGTGTTCTTCGGCGAGCACATCGCCGACGTTCACACCTGGTGGACAGGCCAACCGGTCGAGACGGTCGCCAAGGACGAAACCATCGTGGTGTCGATGTGCGTTGGCGTCACGCTGGCGTTCCTGCTCGCCGTCATCAACAAGGTCACCGGCCTCAAGCTGCTGTCGCGCATCGCCGAGCGCGTGACCTTCGTGCTGATCCCGCCGCTGCTGCTGATCTTCCTGGTGCTCGGCACCATCTTCCTGGGCGTCGCGACGCCGACCGAGGGCGGCGCAATGGGTGCGCTGGGCGCCTTCATCATGGCGATGGTGCGCGGCCGGCTCAGCATGTCGCTGCTCAAGCAGGCGCTCAACACCACCACCAAGCTGTCGTGCTTCGTGGTGTTCATCCTGAT
>SEGN01000370.1 GCA_004211245.1 Variovorax sp. | reverse complement strand
GGCGACGGAGACGGTGAGCGCTGCGCTCATGGTTGTGCCGCGCCCCGAATCCAGGGCACGCGCGGCGGCCAGGCCAGGCCGAAGTTCTCGGCATGGATCGTCAGGTTGGGGTTGTAGGCGGGGTCGTTGGCGATGAGGCTGCTCCAACGCTGCCGCATGCAGAGCTCCTCCTCGGCGAGGCGGGCGCGCTGCGCGTCCGACACTTCTTGTCCCCGAGTGGCCGACTCATGGTGGAACAACACGGCATGCGGCGTCCAGACATTGCGGTAGCCCGCGGCCCGCAGCTTCAGGCAGAAGTCGATGTCGTTGTAGGCGACCTTCAGGTGCCGTTCGTCCAGGCCGCCGACTTCCTCGTACAGCCGCTTCTGCACCACGAGACAAGCGGCCGTGACCGCGGACATCGATTGGAGCGACTGCGCGCGCTGGAAGTAGCCCGGGTGCCAGGCAGGTACATGCTTGTGCGCATGACCTGCGATCCCGCCAACGCCCAGCAGCACGCCGCCATGCTGAACCGTCTCGTCCGCAAAGAGCAACTTGGCACCGACCGCGCCGACGCCAGGCTGCACTGCGATCGAGACCATTTCCTGCAGCCAACCCGACGAGACAACTTCCACATCGTTGTTGACCAAAGCGACGACCTCTCCCCGGGCACGCGCCACGGCCCGGTTGTTCAGGCCGGCATAGTTGAACGGGCCGTCGTCCCGGACCACCTCGATCCCTGGCGAAGCGCCCAACTCGCGCAGGTACGCCAGCGCGTCCGGATCGTCCGACCCGTTGTCGATCACCAGGATGTCGAAGTCCGGGTAAGCAGTGCCCCCGACGATGCTTTCGATGCATTGCCGAAGCAGGGCCACCGCATTGCGCGTGGGAACGATGAGCGTCACTGCCGGGGGCGGGGCCGGCAGGCGGTAGCGCACGCGCAGTTCGTTTCCGGTGTCTTCCGCATCCGCGTTCGCGTCGATGCGGAGAAGGTGCCGTCGCAACGCCGCCAGGCGAGCGCCGCGGCGCTCCGCGGACTCGCCCGCGTCGGCACGCCGATGGCACAGCACCTGCGGAAGGTGCCGGACCTGCGAGGAAACAAGGTGCTCGCTGCACAACAGTGCGATGTCGTATTCGGCGGCCGCATCGAAAACGCCGCGCCATCCGTCGGCCGCAGCGAACAGCGTCCGGGCAAATGCACAGGGTCGCAGGCTCAGGTTGCCGCTGCGCAGGAGATCGATGTTCCAGTCGGGTTTGAAACAGGGGTCCGAGCGCGCACCGGCGGCGTCGAGCACGTCTTCGTCGGCGTAGACGAGCCGGACGCCGGGCGTCTCGGCGATCGCTCGGGCCATGCACAGCAGCGCATGCGCCGGCAGGATGTCGCCGGGTTCGATCGGCAGGACCCAGTCGCCAGAAGCTTCCGCGTCGAGCCTGATGCGGGCATCCCGCGCCGCGTACAGGGCCAGTGCCGCCCGCGCTCCCTCGGTCGCCGCGGCGCCGGTCCGCATGCAAAGCTCCCAGGCGCCATGACGCTGTGCCAGCAACGCGTCGACGGTCGAGGCCAGCAAGGCTGCATCCTGCTCTTCGATCGTCAGCAAAATCGCGAAGCGCGGCTGGTCGGGCCCGCCCTCCTCGACGAGCCCGCTCGCGGGAGCCGGGGCCATGCCATGCTGGTCGTAGCACCGAACCCATTCGGCATAGGTCGCATCGCGCGGCCCCGTCGAAGCCGGCGAAACACCCCGAAGGCGCTGCAGTTGCCGACTCAGCCATCGAACCGGCGCCGACACGCGCCAACTCGTCGACCCGTGCAGCGCCTCGATCCGTCCCTCGAGCGCGGTGACTTGCGCGCCCAGTTCATCGATGCGCCGAAGCAGCCGACCCTGGTCCGGCGCCGATGCGAGCGCGCGGCGTGCCGTGGCCCGGTGCGGTGCGATCAGGGTTGGCTTCATGAAGATGGATCGGCGTTGAGGAATAAGGGCATGGGCGCCAAAGCGCTCCGGCAGACCCTTCAGCCCGGGGCGCGCGGATCAGACCGTAAAATTATCGCCCGTCCAGTCATCAGGAAAATAATGCGTGTCCTTTCAGTAGTGCTCTCCGGAGGAGCGGGATCCCGCCTGTGGCCCGCGTCGCGCCAAGCCTATCCGAAGCCGTTCATGAAACTGGGTGGGTCGACACTGCTGCAACAAGCCATCGAGCGCGGGCAGGCCTGCGGCACCGGCGACCTGATGGTGGTGACCAACAAGGAGCACCTGTTCCTGACCAAGGATGTTCTGCGCGGGATGGCGGACCCGCCCAGGACGACGCTCTTGCTGGAGCCCAAGGGACGCAATACCGCACCCGCCATCGCGCTCGCGGCGCTGCAGTGCGCCCAGGCGTACGGCGGCGACACGGTGATGCTCGTCTTGTCGGCCGACCACCTCGTGCCGGATGTCGACGCGTTCGTCGCCAGTGCCAGCGAGGCCTTCCGGCTGGCGGAAAAGGGTGCGCTCGTCATTTTCGGCATCAGCCCCACGAGTCCCGATACCGGCTTCGGCTATGTCGAGGTCGAACACGTGTCGCGCGACAGCCAACCGGTCAAGCGCTTCGTCGAGAAGCCGAATCTCGCCACCGCGCAGGAATACCTCGCGACCGGGCGGTATTACTGGAACAGCGGCATGTTCTGCTTCACGGCCGAGCGCACACCGCGGATGCCAGCGGCAACACGATGCCCCAGGACGCGATCGCGATCGACACCACGGGCACCCACGTGCAGATCGACAGCCACGGCCCCAAGATGGTGGCGACGCTGGGCGTGCATGACCTTGTCATCGTCGACACACCCGATGCGCTGCTCATCGCCCACAAGGACAGCGCGCAGAAGGTCAAGTCGGTGGTCGACGTGCTCAAGACCCGCAGACACGAAACGATCAACCTCCCGGCAGTCGTGCACCGGCCCTGGGGCACCTATGCGTCCCTCAAGGAAGAAGACGGCTACAAGGTCAAGCGCATCACCGTCAAGCCGGGCGAATCGCTGTCGCTGCAGTATCACCACCAGCGCGCAGAACACTGGGTCGTGGTTCAAGGGACGGCGATCGTTCAGGTAGGCGACGTGGAGCACAAGACGTTACCGGGACAGTACAGGTACATCCCGCTCAAGGAGAAGCACCGTTTGACGAACATCGGCAAGGATGAGCTCGTGCTCATCGAAGTGCAATGCGGCGGTTATCTCGGCGAGGACGACATCGTCCGTCTCGCAGACACCTACGGCCGCGCATGAGCCAGGCACATTCCAACCTGCATCGCAGCGCGTGGGCCGACTGGTGGGAGGGCACCCGCCGCACCGACATCTGGTGGACGCTCGCCTGGTTCGACATCGTGCTGCGCTACCGCCGCTCGATGCTCGGCCCCTTCTGGCTGACGCTCAGCATGGGCGCCATGATTGGCGGCATGGGGCCCCTGTACAGCTCGCTGTTCGGTACCGAACTAACGAAGTTTTTTCCGCATTTGGCGCTCGGCATCATCTTCTGGGGCTTCTTCTCCAGCATGGTCACCGAATCGTGCAACGCCTTCATCGGCTCGGCCAACTACCTCAAGCAGGGGTACTTTCCGATCAGCCTGTTCGTCTGGCGCGGGATGGCGCGCAACCTGATCCAGTTCGCGCACCAGATCGTGCT
>SEGN01000054.1 GCA_004211245.1 Variovorax sp. | reverse complement strand
ACGGTGCTGCGCCAGATCGACTACGACTACCAGCGCATGCAATACAACACGGTGGTGTCGGGCACGATGAAGCTGCTCAACGCCGTCGAAGGCTTCAGGCCGGCCGACGGCAGCACGGGCGATGCGGTCGCCGTGCGCGAAGGCTTCGGCATCCTGCTGCGCTGCCTGTACCCGGCCACGCCGCACATCGCGCAGCAACTGTGGGTCGGGTTGGGCTACGACGTGCTGCACGGTGCCTTGCTCGATGCGGCCTGGCCGCAGGTCGACACGGCCGCGCTGGAGCAGGACGAGATCGAGCTGATGCTGCAAGTCAACGGCAAGCTGCGCGGCGCGGTGCGCGTGCCCTCCGGCGCGTCGAAGCAGGACATCGAGAAGATGGCGCTGGCCAGCGAGGACTTCGTCAAATTCGCGCCCGGCGCGGTTCCCAAGCGCGTGATCGTGGTGCCGGGCCGGCTTGTCAACGTGGTGGTCTGAATCGCATGAATGCTTCCTACTCTTCCCGCCGTCGCGGTTTCGTCTTCGCTGGCGCCCTTGCGCTGGCCGGTTGCGGATTCGAGCTGCGCAAGGCGCCGGTGTTCGCGTTCAAGTCCATTGCGGTGAATGGCGGCTCGGCGATGGTCAACCAGTTGCGGCGCAACCTGCAATCGGCCGGCACGGTGACGGTGGTGCCGGCGACCGAATCGTCCACGGCCGAGGTGATCTTCGACATCCTCGGCGAAACGCGCGGCCAGCGGGTGATTTCGACCAATTCGGCCGGCCAGGTGCGCGAACTCGAACTGCAGTTCACGGTGCGCTTCCGGTTGAGAACGCCGGAAGGCAAGGAGCTCATCAGTGCCGGCGAAATCACCCAGCGCCGCGACATCACGTACAACGAAACCAACGCGCTCGCGAAGGAAGGCGAGACGCAACTGCTGTACCGCGACATGCAGGGCGACATCGTGCAGCAGATCCTGCGGCAACTCGCGGCCGTCAAAGCACTCTGAATTCATGCAGCTCGCCGCCGCCCAGCTGTCCGCACACCTGCAGAAAGGCCTTCGGCCGCTCTACACGGTGCACGGCGACGAGCCCCTGCTCGCGCAGGAGGCGGCCGATGCCATTCGGGCCGCGGCGCGCACCCAGGGCTACACCGAGCGCAGTTCGTACACCGTGGCCGGTGCGCATTTCGACTGGAGCGCGGTGCTCGCGGCCGGAGGCTCGCTGAGCCTGTTCGCCGACAAGCAGATCGTCGAAGTGCGCGTGCCCTCGGGCAAGCCGGGCAAGGACGGGAGCGTCGCCCTGCAGCAGCTCGCCCAGGCGGCGGAGGGCAACGACAGCACGCTGACGCTGGTGTTGCTGCCGAGGCTCGACAAGATGACGCGCACCGGCGCCTGGTTCACCGCGCTGGAATCGCACGGCGTCACGCTGCAGGTCGACCCGATCGAGCGCGCAGCGCTGCCGCAATGGATCGCGCAGCGGCTCGGCGCCCAGGGCCAGCGCGTGAAGGCCGGCGAAGAGGGCCAGCGCACCTTGCAGTTCTTCGCCGATCGTGTCGAAGGCAACCTGCTCGCGGCGCACCAGGAAATCCAGAAGCTCGCGCTGCTGCACCCGCCTGGCGAGCTGGGTTGGGAGCAGGTCGAGAGCGCGGTGCACAACGTGGCGCGCTACGACGTCTTCAAGCTCGGCGAGGCCGTGCTGGCCGGCAACCCGCAGCGCGTGGCGCGCATGCTCGAGGGCCTGCAGGCGGAGGGCGAGGCCGAGGTGCTGGTGCACTACACGCTGGCCGAAGACATCCGCGCGCTCAAGCGCGTGAAGGACGCGATGACCGCCGGGCGCCCGCTGCCGATGGCGCTGCGCGAGAACCGCATCTGGGGCAACAAGGAGCGTGCCTTCGAGCGTGTGCTGCCGCGCATCGACGACCGCATGCTCGCGCGCCTGCTGCGTTCGGCGCATGTGGTGGACGGCATCGTCAAGGGATTGAAGCAGCCGGACTGGCCGGCCGATGGCTGGCAGGCGCTGCAGCGCCTGGCGCTGATGCTGTGCCGCGCCTGCGCGATGCCGGCCGAGAGTGGGAAAATGCGGGCATGAACGCGTTCAACGTCAACGAGCACATGCAGGCCCTGGGCGTGCAGGCCAAGGCGGCTTCGGCCCTGATGGCCAAGGCCGATTCCGCCCGCAAGATCAAGGCACTCAGGGCGCTGGCGCGCCGGCTGCGCGAAGTCGGCCCGGAACTGGCAGCCGCCAATGCGCGCGACATCGAACGCGCCCTCGCCAACGGGCTTTCCGCCCCGATGGTCGATCGGCTGAAGCTCACGCCGAAGGTGCTGGCCACCGTCGCGGAGGGCTGCGAGCAGCTTGCCGCGATGCCCGACGTGATCGGCGAGATCATCGGGATGAAGCAGCAGCCGAGCGGCATCCGCGTCGGCCAGATGCGGGTGCCGATCGGCGTGTTCGGCATGATCTTCGAGAGCCGCCCCAACGTGACCATCGAGGCCGCGAGCCTGGCGATCAAGAGCGGCAATGCCGCGATCCTGCGCGGCGGCTCGGAAGCCATCGAGTCCAACAAGGCGCTGGCGCTGCTGGTGGCCGATGCGCTCGCCGAGGCCGGCCTGCCGGTCGATGCGGTGCAACTGGTGCAGACCACCGACCGCGAAGCCGTCGGCCGGCTGATCGCGATGCCCGAGTACGTGGACGTGATCATCCCGCGCGGCGGCAAGGGCCTGATCGAGCGCATCAGCCGCGACGCCAAGGTGCCCGTGATCAAGCACCTGGACGGCAACTGCCACGTCTATGTGGACGACACCGCCGAGCTGGACATGGCGCTGAAGATCGTGGACAACGCCAAGACCCAGAAGTACAGCCCCTGCAACGCGGCGGAGGGCCTGCTGGTCGCGCAAGGCGCAGCCGCGGCCTTCCTGCCGCAGATCGGCGCAGTGTTCGCGGCCAAGGGTGTCGAGATGCGCTGCGATGCGGCGGCCGGTGCGATCCTGCGCGGTGCAGCCTTGCCGGTCGTCGATGCGGTCGAGTCGGACTGGTCGGAGGAATACCTGGCCGCCGTCATCAGCATCAAGGTGGTGGCGGGCGTCGATGAAGCCATCGACCACATCAACCGCTATTCGAGTCACCACACCGACGCCATCGTCACGCGCGACCACGTCAACGCGCAACGCTTCCTGCGCGAAGTCGACTCGGCCAGCGTGATGGTCAATGCGAGCACGCGCTTCGCGGATGGCTTCGAGTTCGGTCTCGGCGCCGAAATCGGCATCAGCACCGACAAGTTCCACGCGCGCGGCCCGGTCGGCATCGAAGGGCTCACCTCGCTCAAGTACGTGGTGCTGGGGCAAGGCGAGGTTCGCACCTGACATTGCGCCGGGCGCACGCCGGCATCGCGCCCAGGAGAACGCTTGAAAATCATCATCCTCGGCGCAGGCCGCATCGGCGAAAGCGTGGCCGGAACGCTGGTGTCCGAACGCAATGACATCACGGTGATCGATACCGACGCCCGGCGCCTGCGCGAATTGGAAGACCGGTTCGAGTTGCGGGGCGTGGTCGGCAACGGCATCGAGCCCGAGGTGCTGGCCGAGGCGGGCGCGCGCGATGCCGACATGCTGATCGCCTGCGCCGCGCTCGACGAAACCAATCTGGTGTGCTGCAAGGTGGCGCACCAGATGTTCAACATCCCGACGCGCATAGCCCGGGTGCGCTCGGGCGGATTCCAGGGCGACAGCCCGCTGGTGGGCAAGGAGGGTTTCGCGGTCGACCGCGTCATCTGTCCCGAGGAATCGCTCACGCGCTACATCGGCAAGCTCGTCGAATACCCCGAGGCGCTGCAGGTGCGCGAGTTCGCAGGAGGCCTGGCCTGCCTGGTGTCGGTGCGCGCGGTGGCCGGCGCGCCGCTGGTGCGCCACAGCATCGCGGAACTGCGCGAGTGCGTGCCCGATGCGGACATGCGGATCGTCGCGATCTACCGCCGGCTCGAGAACCAGCCCGACCGTTTCATCGTCTGCGAGGGTGCGACCCGCATCGAGCCCGGCGACGAGGTGTTCGTGCTGTCGGCGCGGGAGCACCTGCCGGCGGTGCTGTCCGCTCTGCACCGCGACGACCAGTCCGGGCGCAAGGAGGTGCAGCGCATCATGATCGCGGGAGGCGGCCGGGTCGGCCTGCGCCTGGCGCGGCAGCTCATGCAGAGCGGGCGCAAGCTGCAGCTCAAGGTGCTCGAGCGCGACCACGCGCGTTGCCTGGCGCTGGCGGCCGAGCTGCCGTCGGGCGTCCTGGTGCTGCAGGGCGACGCCACCGACGAGGACCTGCTGGAAGACGAAGGCATCGAACACATCGACCTGTTCCTCGCGCTCACCAGCGACGACGAAGACAACATCATGTCCAGCCTGCTCGCCAAGCGCATGGGTGCGAGCCGCGTGCTGGCGCTGATCAACCGGCGCAGCTATGCCGAGCTGATGCACGGCACCCAGATCGACATCGCGCTGTCGCCGGCGCAGACCATGCTGGGCGAGTTGCTGGCCTACGTGCGCCAGGGCGACGTGCAGGCCGTGCACAGCCTGCGCCGCGGCGTCGCCGAAGCGCTGGAGATCGTGGCGCGGGGCGACCGCAAGACCTCGCGCGTGGTGGGGCGCACCATCGACGAGATCACGCTGCCGAAGGGCGCGCAGTTCGGTTTGATCATGCGCGGCCTGCCCGAGCCGGGCGTGCCGCTCGATGCCGATCCGCCGGTGCCGCCCGAGGTGATCATCCCGCGCGGCGACACGGTGATCCGCAGCGACGACCACGTCGTGATCTTCGTGCCGCGCAAGCGACTGGTGCGCGACGTGGAAAAGCTGTTCCGCGTCAGCGCGACGTTCTTCTGAGGCGCATGGCGCACACGCGATGAGCGACTTCCTGCCCGTGCTGCGCGTGCTCGGTGTGCTGCTCACCTTCTTCTCGCTGGGCCTGTTGCTGCCGCTGGGCGTGTCGTGGGTGCAGCAAGACGGACTGCAGGCCATCTGGGCCGTCGCGGCCGGCGGCAGCTTCGCTTGCGGAGCGGCCCTCTGGACCGGCATGCGCGCGCACAAGGGCGAGCTGCAGGCACGCCACGGCATCCTCCTGGTCACGCTGACCTGGGTGCTGCTGCCGCTGGTCGCCTGTGTGCCGCTGATGCTCACGCTCGATGCCATCGGGCGGCCGATCAACTTCACCCATGCATACTTCGAGGCGGTGTCCGGCCTCACGACATCGGGCTCGACGGTGCTGACCGGCCTCGACGCATTGCCGGTGTCGATCAACTTCTGGCGCACCTTCCTGCAGTGGCTGGGCGGCATGGGAATCCTCGTGCTCGCCGTGGCGATCCTGCCGCTGCTGGGCGTCGGCGGCAGCCAGCTCTTCAAGGCCGAGGTGGCGGGGCCGATCAAGGACAACAAGCTCACGCCGCGCGTGAAGGAAACGGCCAAGGGCCTCTGGGGCATCTACGCGAGCCTGTCGGTGGCCTGCGTGCTTGCCTACTGGGGCGGCGGCATGGCGCCGATGGACGCGGTGATGCACATGTTCACGACCGTCAGCCTGGGCGGTCTGTCCTCGCACGATGCGAGCTTCGCGTTCTTCGCGTCGCCGCTGCTCGAGGGCATCGCCGTCGTCTTCATGCTGATCGCAAGCTGCAACTTCGCGCTGTACTTCGTCGCCATGCGCAAGGGCGACTGGCGCGGCTTCTGGCGCGATCCGGAGCTGCGCGCCACGCTGATCGCACTGGTCGGCGGCGGGCTGCTGGTGGCGTTGGTGCTCTGGGCCAAGGGCACCTACGGTGCGCTCGATGCGCTGCGCTTCGGGGTGTTCAACGCCATCTCGATCGGCAGCACGACCGGCTACGCCTCGGTCGACTATTTGCAATGGCCGGTGTTTGCGCCGATGTTCATGTTGCTGCTGTCGGGCGTGGCCACCAGCGCCGGCTCCACAGGTTGCGGCATCAAGATGGTGCGGGTGCTGATCCTGCTGCAACAGGCGAAGCGCGAGATGACCCGGCTCGTGCATCCGCGAGCGGTGCAGCCGGTGATGCTGGGCAGCGCGGTGGTCGACCACCGCGTGATCTTCTCGGTGCTGGCCTTCATGCTGGTCTACGGCGTGACCATCATCACGCTCAGCATGGTGCTGGTGCTGAGCGACCTCGACCCGGTGACGGCCTTCAGCGCCGTGATCGCGAGCGTCAATTGCATGGGGCCCGGCCTCGGCGCGGTCGGGCCAGCGGCGCATTTCGGCGTCCTGACGGATTTCCAGGTCTGGGTCTGTTCGCTCGCCATGGTGCTCGGCCGGCTCGAGATGCTGAGTTTCATCGCATTGCTCACGCCCTCGTTCTGGCGCAAGTAGGCGCCGGGGCGGCCCGTTGCAAAAGCGGGCCGTCAACCCCAATTCCCTACAATCGCACTCCGGTTTTCCGAAGGTCATTCTCCATGGTCCCCCATCTCGTCACCGCCCTGACCGGCCCGATCAACGAGCTCGAGCAACGGGTGCTCGACTCCATGCCGGCCATCGAGCGCTGGTTCCGGCTCGAATGGATGGAGCACACGCCGCCGTTCTACACCTCGGTCGACGTGCGCAATGCCGGATTCAAGCTGGCGCCGGTCGACACCAACCTGTTTCCGCGCGGCTGGAACAACCTCACGCAGGAAATGCTGCCGCTGGCCGTTCAGGCGGCCCAGGCGGCCATCGAGAAGATCTGTCCGGAAGCGCGCAACCTGCTGGTGATTCCGGAAAACCATTCCAAAAACACTTTCTATCTCGCCAACGTCGCGCAACTCGTCCACATCTTCCAGATGGCGGGGCTCAACGTGAGGGTCGGTTCGATCGACCCGGCGATCAAGTCGCCGAAGAAGATCGAGCTGCCGAACGGTGCCACCGTGTGCCTGGAGCCGGTCGTGCGCAGCAAACGGCGCCTGGGCCTGAAGAATTTCGATCCCTGCACCATCCTGCTCAACAACGACCTGTCGGCCGGCATCCCCGGCATCCTGGAAGACCTGCACGAGCAGTACCTGCTGCCGCCGCTGCATGCCGGATGGCCGATGCGGCGCATGAGCAACCACTTCCACAGCTACGAGGAGTTGTCCAAGCGCTTCGGCAAGTTGCTGGGCATCGACCCCTGGCTCATCAACCCGATGTTCGCGAAGGCGGACAACGTCAATTTCGCGGCGGGCAAGGGCATGGACGTGCTCACCAGCCATGTCGACACGGTGCTGACCAAGGTGCGGCGCAAGTACAAGGAATACGGCATCAACGAAAAGCCGTTCGTCATCGTCAAGCCGGACAACGGCGCGGCCGGCATGGGCGTGCTGACCATTCGCGACGTGAAGGATCTCGACGCGCTCGACGCGAAGACGCGCGCGATGATGAGCCCCGATGCCGAACTGCAGCCGGTGATCGTGCAGGAAGGCGTGCTGACCAACGAGCGCGTCCATGACGGCGTGGCCGAACCCGTGGTCTACATGATGGACCGCTACGTGGTCGGCGGGTTCTACCGCGTGCATGCCGGCCGCAGCCCCGACGAAAGTCTGGTCTCGCCCGGTGCGAGCTTCGTGCCGCTGGCTTTTTCCGAGAGTGCGCACTTACCGCAGCCCGGCGCCAAGCCTGGCGCGAGCGCCCCCAATCGCTTCTACATGTATGGCGTCGTGGCGCGACTGGCCATGGCGGCGGCCAGCTACGAAATGGAAGCCACCGACCCGGACGCCGAAGTCTACGAGTGACGCCCCGGGGCCACAGCGCCCTTGCGGCGGCCCGCCGCAGCGTCAAAATAGCCACCCCACAGCAAACGGAAATCAAAAGGGTGGAAGTCTGAGCGCAGCGACCGCGGGTCGTTGCGTTTTGCCCGCGGCGTGCAAGACGCCGCTCCGCCCCTTCCAGCGACCTCGTGTCAGCCCCCAAATCTTCCTCCGCCGCGTTGATCATCGCGGCCGTCGGCGTCGTCTACGGCGACATCGGCACCAGTGTCCTCTATGCGGTGAAGGAGGTGTTCGGGCATGGCCATGTGCCGTTCACCATCGAGAACGTCTACGGCATCCTGTCGATGTTCTTCTGGACACTGACCTTCATCGTCTCGCTCAAGTACGTGGTGCTGGTGCTGCGGGCCGACAACGAGGGCGAGGGCGGGCTGGTCGCCATGCTGGCGCTGGCCTCGCGCGCGGTGCACGACAAGCCGCGCCTGCGCAGTGGGCTGCTGGTCATCGGCATCTTCGGCACCTCGCTGTTCTACGGCGACGGCGTGATCACGCCGGCCATCTCGGTGCTGTCGGCGGTGGAGGGCCTGGAGGTGGTCTCGCCGCAGTTCAAGCACTACGTGATCCCGATCACCCTCGTGGTGCTGTTCTGCCTGTTCGCCGTGCAGAAGCGCGGCACCGCGGGCATCGGCCGCTTCTTCGGGCCGATCACGCTGACCTGGTTTGCCGCGCTCTCGGTGCTGGGCGTGCACCAGATCCTGACGCACCCTGAAATCCTGAAGGCCATCAGCCCGCACTACGCGTTCAAGTTCATCTGGGACAACCCCGGCACCAGCTTCATCATCCTGGGCGCCACGGTGCTGTGCGTCACTGGCGCCGAGGCGCTCTATGCCGACCTCGGCCATTTCGGCAAGGGCCCGATCCGCATCGCCTGGTTCTCGGTCGTGATGCCGGCGCTGACGCTGAACTACTTCGGCCAGGGCGCCCTGCTGCTGGAGAACCCGGAGGCGGTGAAGAATCCGTTCTTCATGATGGCGCCCGAGTGGGCGCTGATTCCGCTCGTCATCCTGGCCACCGGCGCCACGGTGATCGCCTCGCAGGCCCTCATCACCGGCGCCTTCAGCGTCACGCGCCAGGTGATCCAGCTCGGCTATCTGCCCCGGCTCAACATCGAGCACACCAGCGTGCGCACGGCCGGGCAGATCTACATCCCGCTCGTCAACTGGGGCCTGTTCGTGGCCATCGTGCTGGCGGTCGTCATGTTCCGCACGTCGAGCAGCCTCGCTGCGGCCTACGGTATCGCGGTGACCACCGACATGCTCATCACCACGGTGCTGACCTTCTTCGTGATCCGCTACGCCTGGCGGCTGCCGCTGGCGCTGTGCATTGCCTCGACGGCCGCGTTCTTCGTGGTCGACTTCATGTTCTTCGCGTCGAACCTGCTCAAGCTGTTCGAGGGCGGCTGGTTCCCGCTGCTCATCGGCGGCATGGTGTTCACGCTGATGATCACCTGGAAGGAAGGCCGTCGCCTCATGGGCGAGGTGCAGCGTGCCGATTCCATCGACCTGCGCAGCTTTCTCGATGCCGTGTTCGTGAGCCCGCCGGCCCGCGTGGACGGCACGGCGGTCTTCATGACGGCCGAGCCCGGCAGCGTGCCCAACGCACTGCTGCACAACCTCAAGCACAACAAGGTGCTGCACGAGCAGAACATGTTCGTCACGGTGCGCAACCACGAGGTGCCCTGGATCCCGATGGACAAGCGCATCGAGATCGAGCCGCTCGGGCGCCACTGCTGGCAGATCGTGGTGCACTACGGCTTCAAGAACGACATCGACCTGCCGCGCGCGCTGGAGAACGCGCGCATGCGCGGTTGCCAGCTGGAGCCGATGACCACCAGCTACTTCCTGTCGCGCGACGTCGTGATCCCGACGCTCGGCAGCGGCATGGCGCCGTGGCGCGAGAAGCTGTTTGCGCAGATGCACCACAACGCGAGCGGTGCGGCGGACTTCCTCGGGCTGCCGAACAACGCGGTGGTGGAGCTGGGCTCGAAGATCGAGATCTAGAACGCGCCGGGACGCTCCTCGGCCAGCGCCTCCATGTGCCGGCAGATCGCGCCCGGCGTGGTGAACCATAGCTCGCCTCGGTCGCGTGCGGCGGCGAACGCCTGCAGCACCGGCCGCAGGTGCCGAAGCCGGTAGGGCTGGCCCACGATGTAGGGGTGCAGGGCCAGGCCCATCACGAGGGGCTGGCGGGTGGCCTGCTGCAGCATCTCGTCGAAGTTGTCCTGCACCATCGCGCAGAAATCCTTCGCGTCCATCTGCCGGGCGACGATCATCGGAATGTCGTTCAACTCCTGCGGGTACGGAATCGACCAAAGCGGCTGGCCGCTGCGGGTGCGCATGCGCGTAGGCTGGTCGTCGTGGCACCAGTTGAGGGTGTAGCGGTAGCCGGTCTCGGCCAGCAGGTCGGGTGTGGCCGCGCTCTCGGAGATCCAGGGCGACAGCCAGCCGGCCGGCGCGGCACCGCTCTCGCGGAGCATGCGTGCACGGCAGCGCTGCAGCAGGGCACGTTCGCCCGCCTCGTCGAACTCGGCCTGGCGTTCGGCGTTGCTGTGGCCGTGGCCGATGAGCTCGTCGCCGCGGGCCACGCACGCCGCCACGAGTTCGGGGCAATGGTCGTACAGCGCGGTGTTGATCAAGGCACCGGTCGGCAGGCCGAGCTGGTCGAACAGTTCGAGGCAGCGCCAGGCGCCGACCCGGTTGCCGTATTCGCGCCAGCCATGGTTCAGCACATCGGGCTCGGCCGACGGCGGTCCGATGCGTGCGCCGAGCCCGTCGCCGAACGCGAAGTGCTCGAGGTTGAAGCCGAGGTACACGGCCAGCCGCGCGCCGTTGGGCCACGCGTAGTCGGGCCGGCGCGTGATCGGCGCGTAGTCGAAGCGCCCGTGATGGGGCAGCAGTTGGGGCCAGCGTTCGGTCATGCCGGTAGTGTGCAAGACGTGTGCCCCTGCGCCGGCGGGCGTGCGAGTGCCCGGGCACAATCGTCCGATGCGTTTTTTCAAGGATCTGAGCCTGTCGGCTTTCACCGCGGGCTTCGTCGCCGTCCTGGTGGGCTTCACGAGTTCGGTGGCCATCGTGTTCCAGGCAGCGCTGTCTTTCGGTGCCACGCCGGAGCTCATCAGTTCCTGGATGTGGGCGCTCGGCCTCGGCATGGGGCTCGCTTCGGCGCTGCCCTCGCTGTGGTGGCGCAAGCCCGTCATGATCGCGTGGAGCACGCCGGGCGCCGCGGTGCTCGCGGTCGCCGGTGCGGGCTATTCGATGAACGAGGCCGTGGGCGCGTTCATCGTCTGCGCCTTGCTCATCACCGTGGCCGGTGCCACCGGGTGGTTCGAGCGCGTGATGAACAGGATCCCGATGGCGATCGCCTCGGCGCTGCTGGCTGGCGTGCTGGCACGCTTCGGGCTGCAGGCCTTTGCCGCGGCCCAGACGGCGCTGCCGCTGGTGCTGTCGATGCTGGCCACCTACCTGCTGGCCAGACGCTTCATGCCGCGCTATGCGGTGCCTTTGACCTTGCTTGTCGCCATCGTGTTCGTCGCCCTGCGCGGCGAGCTGGCCTGGGGCGCGGTGCACTTCCGTCTGGCGATGCCGGTGTTCACGATGCCGGTCTTCACCTGGCAGGCGGCGGTGAGTCTCGCGCTACCGTTGTTCGTGGTGACCATGGCTTCCCAGAACCTGCCGGGCGTGGCCGCCATCCGCGCGGCCGGATACGACATGCCCGTCAGCAAGCTCATCACGCTCAGCGGCTTGGCCACGCTGGTGCTCGCGCCGTTCGGTGCGTTCGCGCTCAACCTGAGTGCCATCACCGCCGCGATCTGCATGGGTCGCGAGGCGCACGACGACCCGGCACGCCGCTACACGGCGGCCGTGAGCTGTGGTGCGATCTACGTGGTCATCGGGCTGTTCGGTGCGGCCGTCACCGGCCTGCTCACCGCGTTTCCGAAAGAGCTGGTCGCCGCGATCGCCGGACTGGCGCTGCTCGGCACCATCGGCGGCGGGCTCGCGGCCGCGGTGCGCGACGAGTCGCATCGCGAGGCCGCGCTCATCACCTTCCTGGTCACGCTCTCGGGCGTGACGCTGGCCGGCATCGGCTCGGCCTTCTGGGGCGTGGTGGCCGGTGCCGCCGCGCTCGCCGTTCAACAACTTGGCCGGCGCCGCGTCGCGGTGGCCGCTTCATCTTCTTCCACCGAGACCTCTCGATGAACATCCTCTTCGTTGCCGATCCGCTCGAGCAGTTCAAGATCT
Organism: Variovorax sp.; assembly: GCA_004211245.1. Taxonomy (GTDB): domain Bacteria; phylum Pseudomonadota; class Gammaproteobacteria; order Burkholderiales; family Burkholderiaceae_C; genus Variovorax. Next base: position 8,809 of record SEGN01000054.1, on the reverse strand, counting down.
ACAAGGACACCACCTTCTCGATGATGCGCGAGGCCCAGCGCCGCGGCCACAGCATCTCGGCCTGCGAGCCGCGCCACATGGGTTGGCAAACGGGCCAGCCGGTGACGGCCACGGTGCGCGACATCACGCTCACCGGCAACGAGGACGACTGGTTCACCGAAACGCCTGCGCGCCACGCCGCGCTGCACAGCTTCGACGCGATCCTCATGAGGAAGGACCCGCCCTTCGACGCCGAATACATCTACGCCACGCACCTGCTCGGCCAGGCCGAGCGCGAAGGCGCGCGCGTGTTCAACAAGCCGGCGTCGCTGCGCGAGCATCCGGAGAAGCTCGCGGTGATGGAGTTCCAGCAGTTCACCAGCCCGACGCTGGTCACGCGCGACCCGGCCGCGGTGCGCGCGTTCCATGCCGAGCACAAGGACATCATCCTCAAGCCGCTCGACGGCATGGGCGGCATGGGCATCTTCCGCGTGAAGGAAGACGCGCTCAACCTCGGCTCCATCACCGAGACGCTCAACAAGGACGGCGCCGAAACCATCATGGTCCAGCGCTTCGTGCCCGAGATCGCGGCCGGCGACAAGCGCATCCTCATCATCGCGGGCGAACCCGTGCCGTTCGTGCTGGCGCGCATTCCGCAGGGCACCGAGGTGCGTGGCAATCTGGCCGCCGGCGGGCTGGGCGTGGCGCAGCCGCTCACCGCGAAGAACCGCGAGATTGCCGAGATCGTCGGCCGCACGCTGGCGCCGCGCGGGCTGCTGCTGATCGGGCTGGACGTGATCGGCGACTGCGTGACCGAGATCAACGTCACCAGCCCGACCTGCTTTCAGGAGATCACCGACCAGACCGGCTTCGACGTGCCCAAGCGCTTCATCGATGCGCTGGAGGCGGCGCTGGCCGGCTGAGCGCTCACGAAGCGCCCGCGGCCTTGTGGATCGCGGCGCGAATGCGCGGATAGGTGCCGCAGCGGCAGATGTTGCCGCTCATCGCCTGGTCGATCTCGGCATCGCCGGGCTTCGGATTCTTCTTCAGCAGCGCGCAGGCGCTCATCAACTGGCCGCTCTGGCGCCGCACAGCGCCATGCCGCAGCCGTACTTGGTGCCGTTCAGGCCGAGCTCGCCGCGCAGCACCCAGAGCAGCGGGGTGTCGGTCTCGGCGGTCACCTCGACGCGCTTGCCGTTGATCTTCAGTGGCGTCATGTCAATCTCAATGGCAGGTTGCGAAGGCGTTGGCCGGTCAGGGTGAAGAGGGCGTTCGCCACTGCGGGCGCGATCGGCGGCGTGCCGGGTTCGCCCACGCCCTCGGGGTGCGCGGTGCTCGGCATGATCTCCGTCTCGATCAGCGGGCAGTCCTGCATCCGCAGCGCCGGCTGGTCGTGGAAATTGCCCTGCACCACGCGGCCTTTCTCGATCGTGATCTCGCCCTGCAGCGCGGCCGACAGGCCGAACACGATGCCGCTCTCCATCTGCTGGCGCACCAGGTTCGGATTGACCGCGAAGCCGCAGTCGATCACGCAGACCACGCGGTGCACCCGGATCGCCTTGTCCGGTCCCACCGAAACCTCGGCCACCTGCGCGACGGTGCTGCCGAAGCTGCGGTGCAGCGCGATGCCGCGCGCCTTCTTCGCGCCGTCGGCGGCCGGCGCCAGCGGCTGGCCCCAGCCCGACCGTTCGGCCACGCGCTGCAGCACCCGCAGGTGATCCGGCTTGTGCTGCAGCAACGCAATCCGGAAGGCCAGCGGATCCCGGCCCACCGCCGCGGCCGCCTCGTCGATGAAACTCTCGGTGAAGAACGCCTGGTGCGAATGCCCGACCGAGCGCCAGTAGCCGACCGGCACCGCACTGGGCACCACCTGGTGCGCGACGCGCACGTTCGCAAAGGCGTAGGCGGTGTCGTAGCTGCCTTCGGCCGTGGTCTTGTCGGGCCCCATGCCCGCGCTGCCGAGCACGCGGCCCACCAGTTGGTGCGTGACCGACTGCCCGGCCGAACGGGCGTGCCATGCCACGAGCCGGCCTTGCGCGTCGAAACCGGCCTCGAAGCGCGCGACGCAGGCCGGCCGATAGAAGTCGTGCCGCATGTCCTCCTCGCGCGACCAGAAGGTCTGCACCGGCGCGCCGTCGCCCTCGCGCGCGATGGCCGCGGCCTGGAAAACGAAGTCGGCTTCCGCGCGCCGGCCGAATCCGCCGCCGAGGCAGGTGACGTTGACCTGCACCCTGTCGCTGTCGATGCCCAGCGCCTTCGCCGCGCCGATCCGCGCAATGCCGGGCGCCTGCGTCGGCACCCAGACCGTCGCCGCGCCGTCCCTGAACTGCACGGTGCAGTTCATCGGCTCCATCGTGGCGTGCGCGAGAAACGGCGCGCGGTATTCGGCGCTCAGCCGTGTGCTCGCCTGCTTCAGCGCCTCCACCGCGTCACCGCGTTCCTGGTAGGTGCGGCCCTGCGCGGTGTCGAGCGTCTGCGCGAGCCGTTCGATGTGTTCCCGGCTCGACAGGCCGACGCTCGTGCCTTCGTCCCATTCGATCTTCACTTGCCGCAGCGCCTGAATGGCGTGCCAGGGTGTGTCGGCGATCACGGCCACCGCAGCGGCGCCGCCCATGCCGCCGGGCACCGCGAGCACCTTGCGCACGCCGGGCAACGGCGAAGCCGCCCGCGCGTCGAAGCGGCCGACCGTGCCGCCGATCACGGGGCACATCGCGACGGTGGCATAGAGCATGTCGGGCAGCTTCACGTCGAGCCCGAACTGCGCAGTGCCGTCGAGCTTGGCGGCGTTTTCGAAGCGGCGCACCGGTCGGCCGACCAGCTTGAACTGCGCGGGGTCCTTGAGCTGCGGGTGCTCGGGCAACGGCATCTGCGCGGCGCGCACCGCCAGCTCGCCGAAGCTCGCGCTCCTGCCCGCGCCGTGCAGCACACGCCCGGCCTCGGCGCGGCATTCGGCGGCAGGCACCTTCCAGGTGTCGGCCGCGGCGGCGATGAGCATGGCGCGCGCCGACGCGCCCGCTTCGCGCATCGGCAGCCATTGGTCCTTGATGCTGGAGGAGCCGCCCGTGACGACCAGCGCCGGGATCTTGCGCGCCGCCTTGGCCGCGAGCCAGCCGACCGCCTGCTTGATACGCCCTTCGTCGTCCGGGTGGAACGGCAGGCCGTCGACCAGCGCGGTCGCGTTGTTGTAGATCCTGTCGGGCGTGGCGGGCGCGAGCCGGATCTGCGACCAGTCGGCGTCGATCTCCTCGGCCAGCAGCATCGCCAGGCCGGTGTGCGTGCCCTGGCCCATCTCGGCCTGCGTCATCGTCACTGCGACCGTGTCGTCGCTGCCGATGCGCACCCAGCCGTTGAGCGCAACCTGGCCAGGCGCGAGCGGCGCCGGCGTGGCCGGCAACAGGCGCGCATCGGGTGGCAGCACCGCCCAGCCGACCACCAGTGCCCCGGCCGCCGCCGTGCCGCCGAGCACGAAATGGCGCCGCTTCACCGTGCGCGTCCGTCCACGAACACCTTGAGTTCCCCTGCGCCGAACGGCGTCCAGGTCTCGTTGGTGGTCAGCGGCGTGGTCACCACCAGGGCGACCCGGTCGGTCGGCGTGGTGTGCTTCGCGAAGTCGATCGCCAGATCCTCGTCGGCCAGGTGCGCCTGCATGAAGGGGTGCTGGCGCTCGATGTAGCAGAGGTTGGTGGACGCGTGGGCCCAGAGCGCCTGGCCGTTCGACAGCATGAAGTTGAAGGTGCCGTGCTTCGCGACCTGCGGCGCGAGTTCGCGCAGGGTGATCGTCAGCTCCTCGATGCTGGGCACGCCGGCATGCGACTTGGCCAGCTCCTGCATGAGCCAGCAGAAGGCATGTTCGCTGTCGGTGTTGCCGACCGGATGGAAGTTGCCGTGCAGCCGCGGACGAAAGTCCTTCAGGTCGCCGTTGTGCGCGAACACCCAGTAGCGGCCCCAGAGCTCGCGCACGAACGGGTGGCAGTTCTGCAGGTTCACCTGGCCCTGCGTCGCCTTGCGGATGTGCGACACCACGTTGCGGCTCTTGATCGGGTAGCGCCGGATCAGTTCGGCCACCGGCGAGTCGCAGGCCGGCTGGTGATCGACGAAATGGCGCAGTCCGCGGTCTTCGAAGAACGCGATGCCCCAGCCATCGGCGTGGTGGTCGGTGCGGCCGCCGCGCTGGGCGAAGCCGGCAAAGCTGAAGGTCACGTCCGTGGGCGTGTTGCAGTTCATCCCGAGCAGTTGGCACATGGCTGGATTAGATCGGCTTTTGCGAGGGGGCTTTCTCGCGAAGTTGCCAGGCGGCACAGATGGCTGCCGCGCACAGGGCGGCCAGCAGCAGGAAAACCTCGTTGAACGCAGCGAGCCGCGCCGGGCTGGTCACCGTGTTGGCGAGCGAATCGCCATGCGCCGCCAGCCGCCACTCCAGCACGATGGCGCAGAGGCTGACGCCGGCCGCGCCGCCGAGCATGCGCAGGAAGCTGATGGCGCTCGCGCCTTGCGGGATCAGCGGCCTGGCCAGCGGCCGCATCGCGCCGAGGTTGAGCGAGGGCAGGATGAAACCGAGCCCGATGCGCCCGATGATCGCGAACAGCACCAGCAGCCAGAGCGCACTGCCCAGTCGAAGCACGGGCATCAGCGCGAACGAGATCGCCAGCAGCGCGAGCCCGATGCTCACCAGCCGCCAGGTCGGTTGACGGTCGGCCAGCCGGCCGACGCCGGCGATCGTGAAGGCCAGCACGACGCCGGCCGGCAGCATGATGGTGCCGACGTGCGAGGCCGACAGGTGCAGCGCCACCTGCATGTAGACCGGCAGCAGGTAGGTGGAGCCGAACAGCGCGGTGCCATAGATGAAAGCCACCACGCTGCCCATCGCGAACTGGCGGTAGCCGAACAGCGCCATGTTCATCAGCGGCGCGCCGCCATCGGCCGCCAGCTTTTTCTGCCACCAGATGAAGAGGCCCAGCGATGCGAGCGCGCCCACGTGCCGAGCAGCAAGCCGCGCCAGTCGAGCTGGCCTGCGCGCGCCGCGGCCACGCCGCCGGGCGCGGTGGTCGGCACGAACTTGTACGCCAGCCACAGCGAGGCGAGGCAGAACGGCACCACCATGAAGAAGATCGAGCGCCATCCGAACAGGTCGATCAGCACCCCGCCGATGCTCGGGCCGATGGCCGGCGCCAGCACCACGCCCATGCCGAAGATGCCGCTGGCGCGGCCCTGCTCGTGCGGCTCGAACGCGCGCAGGATGATGATGGCCGGTATCGGCTGCACCACGCCGGCCGCCAGCCCCTCGGCCACGCGCGCCGCCAGCACCAGCGAGAAGTTGTCGGCCAGACCGCCGGCCACGCCGCCCGCCAGCAACAGCAGCATCGTGCCGACGTAGGTGCGCCGGTAGCCGTAGCGGCCAAGCAGCCAGGGCGTGGTGAGCATCGACACCGTCATCGCCACCATGAACCCGGAACTCACCCACTGGGCGCGCTCCTGGCCGAGGGCAAAGTGGTGGCTCATGTCCGGAATGGCCACGTTGACGATGGTCGACGACATGATCGAGGCCATCGTGCCCACCATGACGGACAACAGCAGCAGCCAGCGGTAGCGCTCGCCGTAGCGCTCGCGCAGGGCGTTCAGGGCGGGCGGCGCAGCAAGAGGAGGGGAATCGGGGTCGGTCATCGGTTGAGCCGTCCTACAAGGATATCGGCGTTTGCGCGGGCGCGAGCGCGCCGCTGCCGCGGTCACAATGTCTGCGCTGTCACACCCTCCAACCGACCCCGCTCCAACAAGAATCGAATTTCATGGACCACCCAACCGACACCGGCGCGCCCTCGCTGGCCGCAGAACTGAGCGCGCCGACGGTGACGCGGGCCTATCAGTGCCAATGCGGGCGCCCCGTCTTCCTCGGCAACAGCGAGTGCCTTGCCTGCCACACGCCGCTCGGCTACGTGATCGAGAGCCTTGGAGTCGTGCCCCTTGCGCCAGCCACCGCACCTGCGGCCGCCGCCGCCGCCGATGGCGCGCCGCCAATGGACGCGCTGCCGCTGTACACCGTCTTCGGCGACCCGCAGGGAAAGCAGTACCACCGCTGCGCCAACTTCGTCACCGAGGCCGGCTGCAACTGGATGGTGCCGGCGCCGCGCGAAGGCGACGACCCGAACTTCACCACGCAGGGCCTGGCGCCTGGCTATTGCCTGTCGTGCAGCGCGACCCGCACCATTCCCGACCTGTCGCTTCCGGGCAACGGCGAGCTCTGGCGCAAGCTGGAGCAGTCGAAGCGCCGGCTGATGTCGCAATTGCTCGCGCTCGGCCTGCCGGTCGTGACGCGCCATGCCGACCCGGTGCACGGGTTGGCTTTCGACTTCCTGAGCAACATGCCGGGCGGCCCGCACGTGCTGACCGGCCACGAGGAAGGCGTGATCACGCTCAATGCCGAAGAGGCCGAGGACGCCGTGCGCGAGCGCATCCGTGCCGAGATGCGCGAGCCCTACCGCACCCTGGTCGGCCACTTCCGCCATGAGATCGGCCACTACTACTGGGACCTGCTCGTGTTCCCGACCCCATGGGTGGACGACTTCCGCAACCTCTTCGGCGACGAGCGGCAAGACTATGCAACGGCGCTGCGCACGCACTACGAGCAAGGCCCGCCGGCCGATTGGGCCGTGCGCTTCGTCACCAGTTACGCCAGTTCGCACCCCTGGGAAGACTGGGCTGAAACCTGGGCCCATTACCTGCACATGGCCGACACCGCCGACACCGCGATGAGCTTCGGGGTCGACGCCACCCGCGTCGAACTGGCCAGCGACCTGTTCGAGCCGGCCGACCTGTGGCAGCCGGACCATCCGGGCGCGTTGAAGTTTCTCGACTTTCTGAACGGCTGGGTGCGTCTCACCAACGTGCTGAACGAGTTGTCGCGCAGCATGGGCCAGCCCGACTACTACCCCTTCGTGCTGCCGCGGGCTGCGGTCGGCAAGCTGCAGTTCGTGCACCAGGTCATCACCCAGCAGCGCGAGCAGCAGGCACCTGCCATGGCGCCCGCAGCGCCCGAAGCACAGGTCGACACCGCCCCCGCACCGGCGCCCGAGCCAGAGCTGGAGGTGTCGCAGGCCCAACAGCAACAACAGCAGCAGCAACCAGGCTGCGAGCCGATGGGCCAGCAGTTCCAGGAGCAGCGCTACGTGCCCGGGGGGCTCGGCGGGGGCTGATCCGGGCCTGAGCCGTCAGGCCAGTTCGAAGGCCGGCAACTTCTTTGCCACCGTGCGGTTCTGCAGCGTGACATAGACCGGCAGGCCGTCGCGGTAGGCCGGGTAGTCCTCGCCCTCGATCAGCGGGGCCAGATAGCGCCGGCAGGCCTCGGTGATGCCGAAGCCGTCTTCCGAGATGAAGTCGCGCGGCATCATCTTCTCGGCATTCGCCACGGCGTCGAGCGGTGCGCTGCCGATGCGGTAACGGTAGGGCGCATCGGCGATGCGCTCGATGGTCGGCATGATCGCGTTCGCACCTTCCAGCGCCAGTTCCACGGCGCGCGCGCCGAGCTCATAGGCCTGCCGCACATCGGTGGCCGAGGCCACGTGCCGCGCCGCGCGCTGCAGGTAGTCGGCCACGGCCCAGTGGAACTTGTGGCCGAGCGCTTCCTTCACCATGTTCGCCACCACCGGCGCCGCGCCGCCGAGTTGCGCATGGCCGAACGCGTCGCGCGTGCCCTGCTCGGCCAGGAAGGTGCCGTCCGGGTGGTGGCAGCCCTCGGACACCACCACGCTGCAGTACCCGTGCTCCCGCACCAGCGCATCCACGCGGGCGAGAAACTTCGCACGGTCGAACTCGATCTCGGGGAACAGGATCACGACCGGAATGCCGTGCGCCTCCACCAGCCCGCCCGCCGCCGCGATCCAGCCGGCATGGCGACCCATCACCTCGAGCACGAACACCTTGGTGGAAGTCGCGGCCATCGAGCGCACGTCGAGCGAGGCCTCGAGCGTGGACAGTGCGACGTACTTGGCCACCGACCCGAAGCCCGGGCAGCAGTCGGTCAGTGGCAGGTCATTGTCGATGGTCTTGGGCACATGGATCGCCTGCAGCGGGTAGCCGAGCGACTGCGACAGCTGGCTCACCTTGAAGCAGGTGTCGGCCGAATCGCCGCCACCGTTGTAGAAGAAGTAGCCGATGCCATGCGCGCGAAACACCTCGATGAGCCGCTCGTACTCGCGCCGGTTCTTCTCCAGCGACTTGAGCTTGTAACGGCACGACCCGAATGCCCCCGAGGGCGTGCTGCGCAGCGCCGCGATGGCCTCGGACGACTCCTGCGCGGTGTCGATCAGGTCCTCCGTGAGCGCCCCCAGGATGCCGTTGCGCCCGGCATAGACGGTGCCGATGCGATCGGCGTGGCGGCGCGCGGTTTCGATCACGCCGCAGGCCGAGGCGTTGATCACCGCGGTGACGCCACCGGACTGTGCATAGAAGGCGTTGGTGGCAGTCATGCGCGCATTGTCCCGCAGCGGCAGGTCCGCCGCCAAATCGAAGCGGTTGTCGCCGTTCCGCTTCCGCAGTGAATTCGATAGCGACAACAGCGCCATCGAGACTGTGAAAAAGTACCACCAAGGTACAAAAACATGTCAAAGATTGTGTCGTGCACTTCTCTTGTGCACGCAGAAAAACACAATTCGCCCACCTTGCACCGCAATGGGCATCGTCTTTCGCCAAATCAATAAGCCTTTCAAAGGCGGGGAGTCTCAAGCATGAACAAAGCCTACCGTTCCGTCTGGAACGAATCACTCGGCGCGTGGGTGGCCACTTCTGAAATCTCGGGGGCGCGCGGCAAGCGCGCGGGGTCGGTCAAGCTGGCGGCGGT
>SEGN01000369.1 GCA_004211245.1 Variovorax sp. | reverse complement strand
AGCTACTACTTCGGCCCGCCGCGCACCTTCGAAGGCCTGCTCACCGCCGTGTCGATCCGCATGGAGGATGCGGCCGCGCCCAAGCGCTGGCTCTATGCGAAGTTCATGGCACTGGCGCAGCGCGTCGGCGCCGACATCCTGAATGGCGCGCCGGTAGGCGCAGGCGACCGGCTGATGTACGGCATCGGCAACCTGCTGGTCTATGGGCCGTTGCGCAACGTGCTCGGCATGAGCCGCATCCGCGTGGCCTACACCGCAGGCGCCGCGATCGGGCCCGACCTGTTCCGCTTCTACCGCTCGATCGGCGTCAACCTCAAGCAGTTCTACGGCCAGACCGAGACCTGCGCGTACGTGTGCCTGCAGGAAGACGGCAAGGTCAAGCTGTCCACGGTCGGGACGGCCGCGCCGGGCATCGAACTCAAGATCGCCGACGACGGCGAGGTGCTGGTGCGCGGCGTGTCGGTGCTCAAGGAATACTACAAGCGCCCCGATGCCACCGCCGAGGTGCTCGACGCCCACGGCTACTTCCACACCGGCGACGCCGGCGTGCTCGACGCCGAAGGCCATCTGCGCATCATCGACCGCGCCAAGGACGTCGGGCGCCTGAACGGCGGCGCGATCTTCGCGCCCAACTACATCGAGAACAAGCTCAAGTTCTTTCCGCAGATCAAGGAAGCGGTGTGCTTCGGCAACCACCGCGACGAGGTCTGCGCAGCGATCAACATCGACTTCGAAGCCGTCGGCAACTGGGCCGAACGGCGCGGGCTGGCCTACGGCGGCTACGTCGACCTGGCGGGCAAACCCGAGGTGCTGGCGCTCGTCGCGGAATGCATCGGCCGCGTGAATGCCGACCTGGCCGGCGAGGACGGCATGGCGGACACGCAGATCGCGCGCTTCCTCGTTCTGCACAAGGAGCTCGACCCGGACGACGACGAGCTGACGCGCACGCGCAAGGTGCGGCGCGGTTTCATCGCCGAAAAATACGCCGTGCTGGTCGATGCGCTGTACGGTGGCAAGACCGAGCAGCACATCGAGACGCAGGTCAAGTTCGAGGACGGCCGCACCGGCACCGTGAGCGCGACGCTCAAGATCATGGAAGCCAGGCGCTTCCCGCCCGTGAAGGCAGCCGCATGAGCAGCAGAAAAATCGGCGACGTCATCCTCGACGTGCAGAACATCTCCCTGAGCTTCGGCGGCGTGAAGGCGCTCACCGACATCAGCTTCAACGTGCGCGAGCACGAAGTGCGGGCCATCATCGGCCCGAACGGCGCGGGCAAGAGCTCCATGCTCAACTGCATCAACGGCGTCTACCAGCCGCAGCAGGGTTCCATCACCTTCCGCGGCAAGACCTTCAAGCACATGAACTCGCGTCAGGTGGCCGAAATGGGCGTGGCGCGCACCTTCCAGAACCTGGCGCTGTTCAAGGGCATGAGCGTGCTCGACAACATCATGACGGGACGCAACCTCAAGATGAAATGCGGCCTGTTCGCGCAGGCGTTGCGCTGGGGGCCGGCCGAGCGGGAGGAACTTCAGCATCGCGAGTTCGTCGAGCACATCATCGACTTCCTCGAGATCCAGGCGCACCGCAAGACGCCGGTGGGCCGCCTGCCCTACGGCCTGCAGAAGCGCGTCGACCTGGGCCGCGCGCTGGCCATGGAGCCGCAGGTGCTGCTGCTGGACGAGCCGATGGCCGGCATGAACGTGGAAGAGAAGCAGGACATGAGCCGCTTCATCCTCGACGTGAACGACGAGTTCGGCGCGACCATCGTGCTGATCGAGCACGACATGGGCGTGGTGATGGACATCTCCGACCGCGTGGTGGTGCTGGACTACGGCAAGAAGATCGGCGACGGCACGCCGGACGAAGTGCGCAACAACGCCGAAGTGATCAAGGCATACCTCGGGGTGGAACACTGACATGGGCTTCTTCCTCGAAACTCTCTTCGGCGGCCTGATGGTGGGCATGCTCTATTCGCTGATCGCGATCGGGTTCGTGCTGATCTACAAGGCCTCCGGCGTCTTCAACTTCGCCCAGGGCGCGATGGTGCTGTTCGCGGCGCTGGCCATGGCGCGCTTTGCCGAATGGTTCCCGTTGTGGTTCGGCTTCGAAAGCAAGGTGCTGGCCAACATCCTCGCCTTCGTCGCCGCGATGGGTGTGATGGTGATCGTGGCCTGGCTCATCGAACGGCTCGCGCTCAGCAAGCTGGTGAACCAGGAAGGCATCACGCTGCTGATGGCCACGCTGGGCATCGCGTACTTTCTCGACGGCCTGGGCCAGACGATCTTCGGCAACGACATCTACAAGATCGATGTCGGCATGCCGAAGGAGCCGCTCATGGTGCTGCAGGATGTCTTCCCCGGTGGTCTTCTCCTGAGCCAGGAGGATCTGGTCGCGGCGCTGGTGTCGGCCGCACTGGTGGTGGTGCTGGCGATCTTCTTCCAGAAGACCGCCACCGGCCGCGCGCTGCGTGCAGTGGCCGACGATCACCAGGCCGCCCAGTCGATCGGCATTCCGCTCAACCGCATCTGGGTCATCGTGTGGTCGGTGGCCGGCTTCTCGGCGCTGGTGGCCGGCATCATCTGGGGCTCCAAGCTCGGCGTGCAGTTCTCGCTGTCGCTGGTGGCGCTGAAGGCGCTGCCGGTGGTGATCCTCGGCGGCCTCACCTCGATCCCCGGCGCCATCATCGGCGGCCTGCTGATCGGCGTGGGCGAGAAGCTGTCGGAAATCTACATCGGGCCGATGCTCGGCGGCGGCATCGAGATCTGGTTCGCCTACGTGCTCGCGCTCGTCTTCCTGCTGGTCCGGCCACAAGGCCTGTTCGGCGAAAAAATCATCGATCGGGTCTAGGCCATGTTCTACAGAGAAAACGGCCAGTTCAAGTCGACCTACCGCGCCGACCAGCAGATCTTCCCGATCCTGCAGGATCGCATCGCCATCCTCGCGTTGCTGGCCGTGGCGTTCGTCGTGGTGCCGCTGACGATGTCCGACTACTGGGTTCGCGCGATCTTCACGCCGTTCCTGATCCTGTCGATGGC
>SEGN01000368.1 GCA_004211245.1 Variovorax sp. | reverse complement strand
GTGCAGCCAGCAGCACCGCGCCGGCCAGCGAGAAACGGAATGGAGAAGAGGGCATGACGCGCCTTTCCGAAGAGGCAAAGAGGGAGTGGCGGCCGCATTGCCGCGATGAGAACTTTAGGCACCGCCGCGCGCCACAAAGCGCCGAACAAGCCGCGATTCCCCCCTTTACTCGGTGCTTCCCGAAGCCGCCCGGTTTCCATAATTTCCGCACGGCCCGAGGTGGGCCGCCCACTCCCATTGCCAAGACCGCGAGGCGACCATGCTGGACAAACTGACGAACTCACTGGACTTCCACACGAAGGCCCTGGTGCTGCGCGCCGACCGCCAGCGCCTGATCGCCAGCAACATCGCGAACGCCGACACGCCGGGCTTTGCAGCGCGCGACATGAACTTCGCCGAGGCGATGCGCAATGCCACCGCTGGCGGTTCTGCCGGCGGCAACGCGCTGGCGATGCGCGCCAGCACCGCCGACGCGGGTGCGGGCCGCTCGGGCCACATCGCGCTGGGCGCCGGCAGTGCCAGCGGCGCCGACGGTGGCGAAAAGGGCTACGTCGTCCAGACCCAGCCCACGCTGGACGGCAACAGCGTGGACCTCGACCGCGAGCGCGCCGCCTTCGCCGACAACGCGGTGCGCTACGAAGCCACGCTGCGCTTCATCAACGGCCAGAGCAAGACCATGCTCGCGGCCATCCAGGGGCAATAAACCATGTCCATGTTCTCGATCTTCGGCATCTCCGGCAGCGCGGTCAGCGCGCAGTCGCAGCGGCTCAACGTGGTGGCCAGCAACCTGGCCAACGTGGATGCGGTGGCCGGCCCGGACGGCCAGGCCTACAAGGCGCGCCAGGTGGTGTTCCAGACCGTGGCCTACGGCAACGGCAGCGACGCCGGTGTGCGCATCGACGCCGTCACCGAGAACCAGACGCCCGGCCGCAGGGTGCACGAACCGGCCAGCCCGGCCGCGGACGCCGAAGGCTATGTCACCCATTCCAACGTGAACGCGGTGGAGGAGATGGTCAACATGATCTCGGCCTCGCGCTCGTACCAGAACAACATCGAAGTGATGAACACCGCCAAGAGCCTGCTGCTGAAGACGCTGCAGCTCGGCCAGTGATCGACAGGACCACGCCATGACCGTCACCGCAGCCACCTCCTCCCTCGCCGTCACCTCCAGTGCCGACGCCACGGCCACCAAGAAGACCGGTTCGGACGAAGCGCAGGACCGCTTCCTCAAGCTGCTGGTCGCGCAGCTGAACAACCAGGATCCGATGAACCCGATGGACAACGCGCAGATGACCACGCAGATCGCGCAGATCAACACGGTAACCGGCATCCAGCAGCTCAACGACACGATGCAGGCCATGGCCGCGCAGGCCACCGCCACGCAGATGCTGGCGGCCGGCGACATGGTCGGTCGCAGCGTGCTGACCGAAGGCAACCGGATCGCCATCGACGGCACCACCGCGGTCGGCGCGATCGAGCTGGACGGCAAGGCCACCGACGTGAAGATCCAGGTCATGACCGCCGGCGGCCAGATCGTCGACACCGTGTCGCTCGGCGCGCTCGATGCGGGCCAGCACGGCTTCAGCCTCGACGCCTCCAAGTACCCGGCCGGCACCGCGCTGCAGTTCAAGGTGGTGGCCACCAACGGCAAGGACACCGTGGAAACCACTTCGCTGATGCGCGACAAGGTGGTCGCCGTCGGCAGCGACAGCACCGGGCTCACGCTCACGCTGCTGTCGGCCGGCGTGAAGCCGTATTCCGATGTCCACGCCATCCTCTGATTCGCCCCCGCCCACTTTCCAAGGAGCAGTTCCATGAGTTTCCAGCAGGCACTTTCCGGCCTCAACGCCGCCAGCCGCAGCCTCGACGTGATCGGGCACAACATCGCCAATGCCGGCACCACCGGCATGAAGTCGTCGCGCGCCGAGTTCGCCGAGATCTATGCCAGCTCGGCCGGCTCGATCGGCGGCACCAACGTCGGCCTCGGCGTCGAGGTGGGCGCGGTGGCGCAGCAGTTCACGCAGGGCACGCTGACCATCACCGGCAACGACCTCGACGTGGCGATCAACGGCAAGGGCTTCTTCCAGGTGAAGGCAACCGACGGCACCACCTCGTACACGCGCGCCGGCAACTTCAAGCTGGACAAGGACGGCAACATCGTCACCAACAACGGCTCGGCGGTGATGGGCTATCCGACCGATTCGGCCGGCGTGCGCCAGAGCTTCGACGCGCAACCGCTCAAGCTGCCCACCGGCACGCCGATTCCCGCCAAGCAGACCACGAAGATGTCGGCCGAGATCACGCTCGACGCGAGCGCCGTGGTCGCCGCCACGGCGGTGCCGCCGACGCCGCTGCAGACCTACGGCACCTCGCTCACCGCGTTCGACCCGCAGGGCCTGGAAATCCCGGTCGGCATGTATTTCACCAAGACGGCCAACAACACCTGGCAGGTGCGCACCAGCATCAACGGCAGCGACCCCGCCGCCGCAACGCCGTTCACCGTGAACTTCCTGGCCGACGGCAGCCTGGACCCGGCCACGCCGATTCCCTCGCTGACGCTGGCATCGCCGAACGACCCGGCGCAGACCTTTTCGGTGACGCTCGACCTGAGCAAGATGACGCAGGTCAACTCGCGCTTCGCGGTGGCCGACCTGGCGCAGGACGGCTACACCTCGGGCGCGCTCACCGGCATCAAGATCGAAGACAGCGGCATCCTGACCGCCACCTACTCCAACGGCCAGACCCAGGCGGCCGGCCAGGTCGCGCTGGTGAACTTCCGCAACGCGCAGGGGCTGGCACCGACCGGCTCCGGCTACTGGGTCGAGACTGCGGCCTCCGGCCAGCCGGTGCGGGGTGCGCCCGGCGAAGGCACCTTCGGCCAGTTGCGTTCGGGTGCGCTGGAGGAATCGAACGTCGACCTGACGGCCGAGCTCGTGAACATGATGACCACGCAGCGCGCCTACCAGGCCAACGCACAGACCATCAAGACGCAGGATCAGGTCATGTCGACCCTGGTCAACCTGCGCTGATCGCTGATTCC
>SEGN01000367.1 GCA_004211245.1 Variovorax sp. | reverse complement strand
TCGAGCGCGAGGATGGTGCCGTTGGCTGGCGCGGTGATGCGAGGCGCCCCACCGTTTTCCTTGCCGACCCCTTCGAGCGCGAACACCGGCTGCTCGGTGCCCTGCAGGAACCATTCGCTGCGCGCCGCTTCGAGCGGGCCGCCTTCTGGCCCTGCGCTGTTGCCGAACGTCACCCTGGCCTGGACCAACCCGGGCGGCGGCACGGGCGGCCGGCTCGGCGCGTACCGGTGCAGGAAGCGCATGACCTCGGCCCACACGGGCGCGGCGCCGCTGGTGCCGCTCACGTCCCACATCGGCGCGCCGCCGGCGTTGCCGACCCAGACGCCCACCGTGTAGCGCTGCGACCAACCGACGGCCCAGTTGTCGCGCATGTCCTTGCTGGTGCCGGTCTTCACCGCCGTCCAGAAGCGCGTGCCGAGCACGCTGTCGAGTCCGAAGGTGCGCGCGCGGGCATTGGTGTCGCTGAGGATGTCGCCGACGATGAAGGCCGCGCGCGGTTCGATGGCCGGTGTGGCAGGCGGCACGGCCTTCGATCCCACGTCGCGCGTCTGCGAATAACGCCCGCCGTTGGCGAGCGTCCGGTAGGCGTTGGTCAGTGCGAGCAGCGACACTTCGGCGCTTCCGAGCGCGAGGCTGTAGCCGTAGTAGTCGCCGCCTTCGCGCAGCGGCAGACCGGCCGCGCCCAGATGCCGTGCGAAGGCCTCCGGCGTCACCATCACCAGCGTGCGCACCGCGGGCACGTTGAGCGACGAGGCCAGGGCGGTGCGCACCGATACGTGGCCCTTGAACTGGCGGTCATAGTTCTGCGGAATGTAGAGCCCGCTCGCGGTGTTGATTTGGGCCGACGAGTCGTCCAGCAGCGACGCGGCCGTGAGGCGGCGCTCTGCGATCGCCTGCGCATACAGCAGCGGCTTGAGCGTGGAGCCGGGCTGGCGCTGCGCCAGCACGCCGTCCACCTCGGCCGCCTGGCTCAGCGGGCCGGACGAGCCGACCCAGGCCAGCACTTCGCCGGTGGCGTTGTCGAGCACGACGAGTGCGCCGTCCTCCACATGGCGGCCGCGCAGTTCGCGCAGGTGTTGCTGCAGGGTGGTGAGCGCGAAGCGCTGCAACGGCGCACGCAGCGTGGTGCGGATTTCGGCGGCGCCGGGCGCCTCGCGCAGCACGCGGCGCGCGAGGTGCGGTGCGATGCCTTCGCTCGCATCGAAGGCGCGCCTTTGCAGGGCAGCGCTCGCGAACATGTCGAGCGCTTCGCAGCCGGTCGTGGTTCTTCGTTCCGACTCCATCGCGTGCAGCACTTCGCAGGCGCGCTGCGCCACCGCCGCCGGCTTCGCGTTGGGTGCGCGGACCAGTGCAGCGGTGACGGCGGCTTCGCGTGCGTCGAGCCCATGCGCGGCCTTGCCGAACAGCGTGAGCGAGAGGGCGTCGATGCCGACGATCTCGCCACGCAGCGGCACGGTGTTGAGGTAGGCCTCCAGCACCTGGTCCTTGCGCCATTGGCGCTCCAGTTGCGTCGCCGTGATGGCCTGCCCGATCTTCTCGCTCACGCTGCGTCCACCCGTCTTGCGGCGCAGATCGTCCTCGATCAGGCCGGCCAGCTGCATGGTGATGGTCGATGCGCCGCGCGTCTTCGTGTTCCAGAGGTTGCCCCATGCCGCGGCCGAGACGGCGCGCCAGTCGACGCCGCTGTGCTCATAGAAGCGCTTGTCCTCGCTCAGCAGCAGGGCCGTGCGCAGGGCCGGCGACACGTCGGCCAGCGGCACCCACTGGCCGCGCCGTACGGTCGCATCGGTGCGTACGCGCTGCAGCAGCTCGCCGTCGCGGTCGAGCACGCGCGTGTCGGACGGGCGAAACGCGCGCTTGACCTCGTCAAAACTCGCGACAGCTTCCGCCGGCCGGATTCCGGCCGCAACCAGCGCGACACACAGGCAGAACAAGGTGAAAGGACGGGATGGAAGGGTGAACATGGGACGGGGCCTACTCGAGGACGGGCGTTCGACCCGTAGCCGCAGCGGGCGCAAGCAGGCATTTTCGGTTTTTATCTGCCGATCGGAGATGTCATGAAAAAAGTTGTTCTCGCCCTTGCCGCTGCCGCCGCCCTTGCAGGGTGCGTGGCTGTTCCGTACGAACAGGGTCGCCCGCCGCCGCCGCAGCGTGGCATGGGTGATCGTGACCGCGACGGTGTGCCGAACCGGGCCGATCGGGATCGTGACGGCGACGGTGTGCCGAACCGCTACGACCGCGCGCCGAACAACCCGAACCGCTGACCCTCGTTATTTCTGCAGGGCCCGGCGGCGAGCCAGACTCTCTGCAGGCCAGTGTTCGCTGGCCTTGTAGTACTCGCTCACCACATTGGCGTCTGCCGGCAGGCTGACCCATCGCTGTTTTGAGGCGGTGAAGATGTGGATGTCAGGCGGCAGTGCATCCGGGCTGTCGAGCGTGCCTACGCGAACGAAGCGCACAGCCTCGCCAGCCCCCGCATAGTTGCTCCACAACGCAACGTGGCATCGCGGGCAGCGGGCAATCTTCTGCCCGCGTCCGCTGTTGGAGGGAGTGTCTACGACTTCGACCTCTCCCTCCAGCAACCGGACGCGATCGCTCTCGATCATCGCGTTGAGGGCAAAGGCCGCACCCGATTCGCGCTGGCACCACTTGCAATGGCAGCAGTGCACGTACAGCGGCACGGTCAACATCTCGAACCGCACGTTGCGACAGGTACAGCCGCCTGTCAGCGGGTAGCTCGCGCTGTTCATCCGAAGCGCGCCGCAGAGCGGGCCTTTGCCTTCTGCACTTCGGTCTCGCGGTCGCGCGGCTCGGCGGTCGTGACGAGCGACGCGATCAACGTGCGGGCCGACGCGGCAATTTGTTCGACGGCAATGTCAAAGGCTTGCGCATTGGCCTTCGACGGCAAACTGAACCCGCTCAGCTTGCGCACGAACTGCAGCGACGCGTCGCGGATCTCCTGCTCGGTGGCGGGCGGCTCGAAGTTGAAGAGGGTGCGGATGTTGCGGCACATGCTGGCTCCTTTCCGACGATGCTGATC
>SEGN01000366.1 GCA_004211245.1 Variovorax sp. | reverse complement strand
TTGGTCTTCGGGTCGTGCAGCGCGATGCCGTTGACGGTGATCTCGCCCTTCTGGAAAGGCTCGAGCGCGTTCACCGTCTTGATGAGGGTCGACTTGCCCGACCCCGACGGGCCGCAGACCACGACCACATCGCCCTGCTTGATGCTGACGGAGCAGTCGTTGAGCACCTGCACCGGGCCGTACCACTTGGAAACGTTCTTGATTTCAATCATTTTCAAACTCCGATCAACGAATGATGGCGATCTTCTTGTGCAGGCGCTTGACCAGATAGGACAGCGCGTAACAGAGGACGAAGTACACGACGGCGGCCAGCAGGTAGGCCTCGATGGGACGGCCGAAGTTCTTGCCGGCGGTCTCGATGCCCTTGAGCAGGTCGTAGGCGCCGATCGCGTACACCAGCGAGGTGTCCTGGAACAGGATGATGGTCTGCGTGAGCAACACCGGCAGCATGTTGCGAAACGCCTGCGGCAGCACCACCAGCTTCATGTTCTGGCCATAGGTCATGCCCATCGCCTGGCCCGCGTGCACCTGACCCCGCGGGATCGACTGGATACCCGCGCGCATGATCTCGCTGAAATAGGCCGCCTCGAACGCGATGAAGGTGATCACGGCCGAGCCTTCGGCCCCGATCGGCCGCCCGATCAGGAACGGCACCAGCAGGAAGAAGCCCAGGATCACCATGACCAGCGGAATGCTTCGCATGCCGTTGACGTAGATCGCGGCCGGCGCGTCGAGCCATTTCTTGCCCGACAGCCGCATGAGCGCCAGCACGGTGCCGAAGATCACGCCGCCGATGGTCGCCACGACCGTCAGGATGACGCTGAAATAGAAGCCGTTCAGCACGAACTTGCTGATGACGTCCCAGTTGTAGAAGGAAAAGTCGAGATTGCCCATGTCAGTGACCTCCGCCGCCGGCCGAGACAATGAAGCCCGGTACGCGCACTTTCTTCTCGATGAACGCCATGATGCGGTTGATCGCAAAGGCAGAGATGACGTAGAGCGCGGTGACGCCGATGAACATCTCGATCGGCCGCGACGTCTCTTCGCTGGACTGGATGAAGAACATCGTGAGTTCCGACACCGACACGGCGAACGCGACCGACGAGTTCTTGAAGATGTTCATCGTCTCGCTGGTGAGCGGCGGCAGGATGATGCGGTAGGCCATCGGCAGGATCACGTAGCGGTAGTACTGCGGCGTGGTGAAGCCCACCGCCATGCCCGCGTAGCGCTGGCCCTTGGGCAGCGCCTGGATGCCGGATCGAACCTGCTCCGCGATCCGCGCAGAGGTGAAGAAGCCGAGTGCCAGCACGACGAGCACGACGCTCGGCACGTCCTTCATCGGGCTGAAGATGGCGGGAATCACGTGGTACCACAGGAAGATCTGGACCAGCAGCGGGATGTTGCGAAACAGCTCGACCCACGCGTTGCCGAAGCGCGTCAGCCAGGGGCTGTCGGGCAGGGTGCGGATGATGCCGATCAGCGAGCCGAGGATCAGCGCCACGAAGCATCCATTGCCAGTAAGTGGGGAACTTGCCCCCGGGGTCTTGCAGATAGACCTGCCAATCCCAGCTTGATCCCATCGGGACTCTCCTCAAATGCTTGTTGTTGAAAGCGGCACCGCTTTAACAAAACGCCCGCCTTGCGGGCGGGCGTTTCGTGCAAGTCAGCGCCGCATGGCGATCACTTCTTGGCGTAGTCTTCCATCGGCTTGTCGTTCGGCGCGGCCCACGCGGCCTTGGTCGCGTCCGACAGCGGCAGGTTCACGGTGACGTTCGCCGGGGGAATCGGCTTCAGGAACCACTTGTCCCAGAGCTTGGCGAGGTCGCCGTTCTTGATCTGGGCCTTGATGCTGTCGTCCACGGCCTTCTTGAAGGCCGGATCGTCCTTGCGGATCATGATGGCGATCGGCTCGACGCTGAGGACTTCGCCGACGATCTTGTAGTCGGCCGGGGCCTTCGACTTGGCGATGTTGGACGCCAGGATCGAGCCGTCCATCACGAACGCATCGGCGCGGCCCGATTCGAGCAGCAGGAAGCTGTCCGAGTGGTCCTTGCCATAGAGTTCCTTGAAGTCGATGCCACCGGCGCGTTCGTTCTTGCGCAGGGTCTGCACCGACGTCGTGCCGGTGGTGGTCGCCACGGTCTTGCCGTTGAGGTCCTTGATGCCGGTGATGCCGGAGTTGGCCTTGACTGCGATGCGCACTTCTTCCACGTAGGTGGTGACGGCGAACGACACGTCCTTCTGGCGCGTGGCGTTGTTGGTGGTGGAGCCGCACTCGATGTCGACCGTGCCGTTCTGCACCAGCGGCACGCGGTTCTGCGAGGTCACCGGCTGGTACTTGGTTTCCAGCTTCTTGCCGACCGCCTTCTCGAGGTCCTTGATGATGTTGGCGCAGACGTCGTAGTGGAAGCCGGTGTAGACGCCGTTGCCCAGCGTGAACGACAGGCCCGACGATTCGCGAACACCCTCGGTGATGACGCCCGATGCCTTGATCTTGGCCAGGGTGTCCGTGGCTTGCGCGAATGCGCCGCCGGCGGCGACGGCGGAAATCGCCAGTGCCAGTACTTGCTTTTTCATGTGAAGAACTCCTGAAGGTGACTGAGAGAGATACAACGAAATTTTAGACATTCACGTTTTCGGGATTACCCGAATCCAATGCAGTGCACAGCGCACTGAGTCCGGTATGAGAGCCTGATCGGCAGCGCCGAGTTGGTGCACTTGCTGCGCTTTCCGTTGTTCCACCATGACTAAGCAGCCTCTGTGCCTGACGGCAGCGCAGCGGTGGGCACAGGTGTGGACAATCTCACAGGTTGCGTCAAATGTTCCGGCACGAGCAACAGCGCCATCTGGTCGCGGGTCATGATGCCGAGCGATTCGGCGACCAGGTCGATCGGCCCGCCGGTCTTCAATGCGGTCTTGGCGATCAGCGCCGCCTTTTCGTAGCCGATCACCGGATTGAGCGCGGTGACCAGCGTCACCGATTCGCGCACCTGCCGCGCCAGGAACTCGCGATTGGCTTCGATGCCTTCGACACAGTTCTTCTGCAGCGTGTTGCAGGCGTTGCCGAGGTGCTGGATGCTCTTGAACAGGCTCCAGCCCATGATGGGTTCGAAGGCATTGAGCTGCAACTGACCGGCTTCGGATGCCATCGTCACGGTGATGTCGTTGCCGATGACCTCGAATGCCACCTGGTTCATCACCTCCGGAATCACCGGATTGACCTTGCCCGGCATGATCGACGAGCCCGCCTGGCGCGCCGGCAGGCGGATCTCGCCGAACCCGGCTTGCGGCCCGCTGGACAGCAGGCGCAGGTCGTTGCAGGTCTTGCTGAGTTTGGTGGCCACGCGCTTGAGCACGCCCGACAGCTGCACGAAGGCCCCGGTGTCCTGCGTCGCCTCGATCAGGTTGGCCGCCTGCTTGAGCGGCGCCCCGGTCTGGTCGGCGAGGTATTGGCAGACCAGGTTGGCATAGCCGTGCGGCGCATTGATGCCGGTGCCGATGGCGGTGGCGCCGAGGTTGATTTCCTCGATCAGGGCGCGGGCCTCGCCGAGCCGCTGCTCGTCCTCGCCGATCATGATCGCGTAGGTCAGGAATTCCTGGCCCAGCGTCATCGGCACGGCGTCCTGCAACTGGGTGCGGCCGATCTTCAGCACGTCGCGGAATTCCAGCGCCTTCGCCTCGAAGCTCTGACGCAGCGCGGCCATCGCCGCCAGCAGCCGCCCGAGCGCGAACCAGAGCGCGAGCCGCACCGCCGTCGGGTACACGTCGTTGGTGCTCTGCGACGCGTTGACGTGGTCGTTCGGGTGCACGATGTCGTAGCGCGCCTTCTCGTGGCCCAGCTTCTCGAGGGCGAGGTTGCAGATCACCTCGTTCGCATTCATGTTGGTCGAGGTGCCGGCGCCGCCCTGGATCACGTCGACCACGAACTCGTCGAGCAGCTTGCCTTCGATCAGCGCGTCGCAGGCCAGGATGATCGCGCCGGCACGCTCGCGGTCGAGCGCTCCGAGGTCGGCGTTGGCGCGCGCCGCCGCCTTCTTGACGAAGGCCAGTGCGCGCACCAGGTCCGGCATCGCCGAAATGCGCGTGCCGGAAATGGGGAAGTTCTCGACCGCCCTTGCGGTGTGAACGCCCCAGTAGGCGGCTGCCGGAATCTGCTTTTCCCCGAGAAAGTCGTGTTCAGTGCGGAAGTTGGATTCCATGGCAGCGCTCTGGTTAAAAAAAAGCACGCGCTGGGCGTGCTCGAGAGGGGGTGCGTGACAGCAGAACTGCGGCGACTGTAAGTTCGCGGTTCGCAGCGCGCCAATGCCGTTTCCGGGCACCGTCATGCACGGTTGTCATAGATTGGTCACGCAGCGGAACTACTTCACGCCCGTGACCGGGTTGCTCACCAGGTAACCCCAGAGCGCATCGGCGGCCCGCTTGCCGCGGGGCGCCGCTTCCGCCACCGCCGCCTTGGCAGCGCGCGCCGGCGTTCTGGCGGCGGGGGGCGCGGTCGGCTTTTCGCGATAGGCCTGGATCTCGAGCGTGATGTCGAGGCTGTCGAT
>SEGN01000365.1 GCA_004211245.1 Variovorax sp. | reverse complement strand
TGGCGCAGTACGGGCCGGCGATGAAGCGCGACAGATCGAGTACGCGCAGTCCGTCAAGCGAAGTCATGGTGATGGCCCGGTCTCGTTGTTCTGTTCATTTGTTATATCATATTTAAAATTGGCGATGAACGCCGAAAGTAAGGAGACTTGTGACGACGACCTATCTGCGACTGCGCCAGATCTGCCTGGTGGCACGTGAACTCGAGCCCGTGGTGGACGACCTGTGCGCCGTGTTCGGCGTGAAGGTGTGCCACCGCGACCCGGAGGTCGGCCAGTTCGGCCTGCACAACGCGCTCATGCCGTTCGGCAGCAGCTTTCTCGAGGTGGTCGCGCCGCAGCGCGACGGCACGGCCGCAGGCCGCTACCTCGAGCGCCGCCAGGGTGATGGTGGCTACATGGCCATCCTCGACAGCGAGGCGCTGCCGCGCTGGCGCAGCCATGTCGCCGCGATCGGCGTTCGCATCGCCGCGCCGTTGGCGCTGGGCGATTACGAGGGAATGCAGCTGCATCCGCGCGACACCGGCGGCGCGCTGCTGGAGATCAACAGCACGCTGAACGGCGCGAGCCTCGAAGGTCCCTATTGGCCGGCCGGCCCGCATTGGCGCGATGCGGTGGCCACCGACCGCGTCAGCGGCATCGCCGGCGCGGTGCTGCAGGGCGACGACCCGGCCGCGCTGGCGCGCAAATGGGGCGAGATCCTGCAGCGGCCGGCCACGCAGGAACAGGCCGACTGGCAGGTGCAGGTCGACAACGCCACGCTGCGCTTCGTCAACGCCACCGACGGCCGCGGCGAAGGCCTGGCCGCCGTGACGGTGCGCACGCGCGACGCGGATGCGATCCGCGCGACCGCCAAGGCACGCGGGCTGTCCCATGACGCCTCCAGCGTGACCGTGTGCGGCGTGCGCTTCGAACTTGCCTCCTGAACATCGAGACCTCCGGACAACACCATGGAACTGGCCTTTTCCCCCGCCGAGCAAGCCTTTGCCGACGAAGTGCGCGCCTTCATCACCGCGAACCTGCCGCGCGACATCTCGGAGCGCGTCGAGCACGACCTGCACATGCGGCGCGACGATTTCATGCGTTGGCAGCAGATCCTCGCGCGCAAGGGCTGGCACGCCTACACCTGGCCGGTGTCGCAGGGCGGCCCGGGCTGGAACGCGACGCAGCGCTTCATCTTCGAAGTGATCAGCGGCGAGCTCAACTGCCCGACGATCCAGCCCTTCGGCCCGCGCATGGTCGGGCCGGTGATCTACAACTTCGGCAGCGAGGCGCTGAAGGAACAACACCTGCCGGGCATCCGGGACTCGACCGTATGGTGGTGCCAGGGCTACTCGGAGCCGCAGTCGGGCTCCGACCTGGCCTCGCTCGCCACGCGCGCCGAAGACCGCGGCGATCACTACCTGGTGAACGGCCAGAAGATCTGGACCTCCTACGCGCACTACGCCGACTGGATGTTCTGCCTCGTGCGCACCGGTCGCGAAGCGCGGCCGCAGAACGGCATCTCGTTCCTGCTGATCGACATGAAGTCGCCGGGCATCGTCGTGCAACCCATTCCGATGCTGGAAGGCACGCACTCGTTCAACGCGGTGTTCTTCACCGACGTGAAGGTGCCGAAGGCCAATCTGGTGGGCGAGGAAGGCCGCGGCTGGAACTATGCGAAGTTCCTGCTCGAGCACGAGCGCGTGGAAAACTCGAACATCGGCTTTTCGACTTTCGCGCTGCGCCGGCTGCATCGCATGGCGGCGAAGATTCAGTGCAACGGGCGGCCGCTGCGCGAGGATGTGCTGTTCCGCTCCCGCGTTTCGGCCGTCGAGGCCCAGCTGAAGGCCCTGGAGATGAACACGCTGCGCGCACTTTCGAGCATGGGCAGCGGCAGCTCGCCGGGCGCCGGACTGGCCTCGTCGCTGAAGATCCGGGGAACCGAGATCGGCCAGCGCATCACGGAGCTTCTTTTCGAAGCGGCCGGGGCCGACGGGCAGCGGCTGGACTCCGCGCTGGCGCATGGCGAGGGCGATCTGTCAGGCATCGAGGCCAGCGTGCGGGGCGCACCGGCCAACTACTTCTGGCGGCGCGCCATGTCGATCTACGGCGGCAGCAACGAGATCCAGCGCAACATCATCGCCAAGCAGGTGCTGGGCCTCTAGCCTCGGCCCGCACCGGAACCGGCCCCGCCCGGGAGAGACGTCAGGGCTTGCGAAACAGCTTGAGCACGCTGGAGAAGTCCAGTCCGCCGTGGCCCGCCAGGCTGTGTGCCGCATACAGGTTGCGTGCCATCCCGCCCAGCGGCGTCGATGCGCGCACTGCTGCCGCATTCTCCTGCGCAAGACCCAGATCCTTCAGCATGAGGTCGGTGCCGAAGCCGCCCGCATAGTTCTTCGAGGCCGGCGAGGTGTCCATCACGCCCGGCATCGGGTTGTACTTTTCCAGTGCCCAGTTGCCGCCGGAACTGCGCCGCATGATCTCGGACAGCACCTTCGGATCGAGCCCGTTGGCGACCCCGAGCGCGAGCGCTTCGGAGGTGCCGATCATCAGGATGCCGAGCAGCATGTTGTTGCAGATCTTGGCGGTCTGGCCGGCGCCGGCCTCGCCCGCGTGGAAGATGTTGGCGCCCATCTTCTCGAGCACCGGACGCGCACGTTCCAGGTCGGCCACGCTGCCGCCGACCATGAAGGTCAGCGTGCCGGCGATGGCACCGCCCGTGCCGCCGGACACCGGCGCGTCGATGACGGCAACGCCGCGCTCGGCGCCGGCCTCGGCCACCTTGCGCGACGTGGCAGCAGCGATGGTGCTGCTGTCGATCACCAGCGTGCCCGGTGCGATCTTCGCGAGCAGGCCGTCGCTGCCGAGATACAGCCCTTCGACATGCGCGCTGGCCGGCAGCATGCTGATGACCACCTCTGCGCCGTCGACCGTGGCGGCTGCCGAGGCCGCGATCGGCAGGCCCTCGGCCGCGAACTTCCTGCATGCCTCGGCCGAGAGGTCGAACGCGCTGAGCGTGTGGCCGGCCTTGAGCAGGTTCAGGGCCATGGGGCCGCCCATGTTGCCGA
>SEGN01000364.1 GCA_004211245.1 Variovorax sp. | reverse complement strand
AGCAGGCCGACGGCGATCCAGCGGCGCGGGAAGATGCGCAGGTGTTCCTCGACCCACTCGGTGCCCGAGACGATGAACTGCAGCACCAGCGCGACCGACATCACCAGCCCGGCCACGAAACCGCCGCCCGGCGCGTTGTGGCCGCGCATGAAAAAATACACCGACACCAGCACCGACAGCGGCAACAGCAGGCGGATCAGCACGGCCGGCACCATGAGGTAGCCGACGGCGGTGTCCTTGGCCATGCGCGGGTTGAGCAGGTCGCTGCCTTCGTCGTTCACCTGGATGCGCTGCTGCGGTGGCAGCGCCATCGATTCGGGCGCGGGGCGAAAGCGCCGCAGCAGTGCGTACACCGTGAGCGCCACCACCCCGAGCACGGTGATCTCGCCGAAGGTGTCGAAGCCGCGGAAGTCGACCAGCATGACATTGACCACGTTCGTGCCGCCGCCCTCGCTGAGGGCCCTATCGAGGAAGAAAGGCGAGATGCTGAGCGGAAACGGCCGCGTCATCATGGTCCAGGCCAGCGCCGCCATGCCGCAGCCGGCGCCCGCGGCCACCAGCAGGTCGCGGCCGCGTCGACCCCAGGGCCGCAGGCGCGCGCGTGCCGGCTGCGGCATGACCTTGCGCATCGGCAGCCAGCGCAGCCCGAGCAGGATCAGCACGGTGGTCACGGCCTCGACGACAAGCTGCGTCAGCGCGAGATCGGGCGCGGAGAACCAGATGAAGGTGATGCAGCAGGTCAGCCCGGCGCCGGCCGAGAGCATGAGCGATGCGAGCCGGTGAAACTTGGCCTGCCAGGCGGCCGCCAGCGCACAGGTGGCGCCGATGAGCCAGGTCATCGCGAACATCGGCGAGAACGGCAGCAGCGCCCGCGTGCCGCGCTGCGCGGGCGTGAGCCAGAGCGATGCTGCGGCGCCTGCGACGGCGATCGCCACCAGCAGCAGCAGTTGGGTCTGCAGACGGCGCGTGCCCAGCAGGCGGCGGCTGCGGCGGCCCGCCTCGCTCAGGCGGGCCAGCAGGTTTTCGAAGATGCGCTGGCCGTCGAAACGGTGCAGGAGCGGCGTGTGCGCCAGCCCGCCGTGGTCGCGGCGGCGGCGCTGCAGCAGGAACAGCGCGGCGCCGCCGCCGAGCGCGACGAAGCTCATCAGGAGCGGCAAATTGAAGCCATGCCAGACGGCCAGGCTGTAGGCCGGCAGCACCCCACCGACCACCGGCAGCGCAGCGGCCGCCAGCAGCGGTCCGACCGACCAGGCTGGCGCCACGCCGACCACCAGGCACACCAGCACCAGCAGTTCCACCGGCACACGCATCCAGTGGGGCGGCTCGTGCGGTTGTTTCGGAACGTCGGGGCCGCAGGGTGGTCCGAAGAACACGTCGAACACGAAGCGCGCCGAGTAGGCCACGCTGAAGATGCCGGCCACGGTGGCGATGACCGGCAGGCTCCAGTCGACCCAGGGCGTGGACTGGATGAACACCGTCTCGGCGAAGAACATCTCCTTCGACAGGAAGCCGTTGAGCAGCGGCACGCCGGCCATCGACGCGCTCGCGATGATCGCCAGCGTGCCGGTGATCGGCATGAGCCGCATCAGGCCGCTGAGCTTGCGGATGTCGCGCGTGCCGGTCTCGTGGTCGATGATGCCGGCGGCCATGAACAGCGACGCCTTGAAAGTCGCGTGGTTCATCACATGGAACACGGCCGCCACCGCGGCCAGCGGACTGTTGAGCCCGAGCAACAGCACGATCAACCCGAGGTGCGAAATGGTCGAGTAGGCCAGCAGCGCCTTGAGGTCGCGCTGGAACATCGCGACATAGCCGCCCAGCAGCAGCGTGATGGCACCGGCGCCGCCGACCAGCCAGAACCATTGCTCGGTGCCCGACAGCACCGGCCACAGCCGTGCCAGCACGAACACACCGAGCTTCACCATCGTGGCCGAGTGCAGGTAGGCCGACACGGGCGTGGGTGCCGCCATGGCACGCGGCAACCAGAAATGGAACGGGAACTGCGCGCTCTTGGTGAAGGCGCCGAGCAGCACCAGCACCAGCATCGCCGGGTACAGGCTGTGCGCGCGGATCAGCTCGCCGGAAGCGAGCACGATGTCCAGGTCGTAGCTGCCGACGATGCGGCCGAGCACCAGCACGCCGGCCAGCAGGCACAGGCCGCCCGCACCGGTGACGGTGAGCGCCATGCGCGCGCCGCGCCGCGCGTCGCGGCGATGGTGCCAGTAGCCGATCAGCAGGAACGAGAACAGGCTGGTGAGTTCCCAGAACAGCGCCATCTGCACCAGGTTGCCCGAGAGCACGACACCCATCATCGCGCCCATGAACGCGAGGAAGAACGAGAAGAAGCGCGGCACCGGGTCGGACGCCGACATGTAGTAGCGCGCATACAGCACCACCAGCGCGCCGATGCCGAGTACCAGCATGCAGAACAGCCACGCGAAGCCGTCCATGCGAAAGACCAGGTTGAGACCGAAGGCCGGCAGCCATTCGATTTCGTGGCGCAGCACGTTGCCGTTGGCGATGCGCGGGAACATCAGCGCGGCCTGGATGGCGCAGCCCAGTGCCACCAGCCCCGCCAGCGTCGACTCCCGGTTGCGGGCGTTCGCCGGCATGAAGGCCGCCAGCACGCTGGCGACAAAGGGGAGGGCGACGAGAAGAACCAGGGGCATTGCGATCGATTCTATCGAGTGGTGAGCCCGCCGAGGAACCCGGTCACCAGCGCGAGCCGCCAGACCGGGTCGATATCGGGCATCAGCGAAAAGCACGCCACCGCGACGCCGACGAGGTAGCCGCCGATGAGGTTGGCGGCCAGCGTGCCCCACGGCATGAAGCCGCCGGCGCCGAGCCATAGGGCCAGGCCCCAGCGCGACAGCGCGCCGATCGAGGCGCCGATGCAGATGGAGAGAACAGGCAGGAACATGCCGGCGATCGCTCTGCTTCAGGGGGCCATCTGCTGCGGCAGCCAGGTGACCAGTCCGGGCACGAAGTAAAGGATCAGTACCGCCGCCACCATGAGGAAGAACATCGGCAGCGTCACCCGCGCGATGTAGAGCAGATCCCTGCCGGTCATGCCCTGCAGCACGAACAGGTTGAACCCGACCGGCGGCGTGATCTGCGCCATTTCGACGACCAGCACGATGAAGATGCCGAACCAGATCGGGTCGATGCCTGCTGCGATCACGGTCGGCATGATCACCCCCATGGTCAGCACCACCATCGAGATGCCGTCGAGAAAGCAGCCGAGCACGATGAAGAACGCGGCCAGCATGACGATCAACTGGAACTTGGACAACCCGAGCGAGCCGATCCATTCGGCAAGATGGCGCGGCAGGCCGATGTAGCCCATCGACAGCGTCAGAAAGGCCGCGCCTGCGAGGATCAGCGCCATCATGCAGTAGAGCCGTGTCGCGCCGAACAGGGCATCCCGGAAGCTCGTCCAGTTGAGTGAACCTTGTGCGCCCGAGATGACCAATGCGCCAACCACGCCGACGGCCGCTGCTTCGGTGGCCGTGGCGATGCCCGCGTAGATCGAACCGAGTACCGACAGAATCAGCAGCGCCACCGGAATCAGCGACAGCGATGCGCGCAGCTTCTCCATGAAGGGCATCTTCGGATCCGGCGGGGGCACGCGGTCCGGATGGCGCAGCGCCCAGAACATGATGTAGCCCGAGAACATCAGCGCCAGCAGGATGCCGGGGATGACGCCTGCGATGAAGAGCCGGGAGATCGACACGTCCGCGCTCACGCCGTACACGATCATGATGATCGACGGCGGGATCAGCAGTCCGAGCGTGCCGGCCCCGGCGAGCGTCCCGATCACCATGTCGTCGGGGTAGCCGCGCTTCTTGAGCTCGGGCAGGCTCATCTTGCCGATCGTGGCACAGGTGGCTGCACTCGAGCCGGATACCGCTGCGAACACCGCGCAGCCGACGACGTTGGTGTGCAGCAGGCGACCCGGCAGCGCCTGCATCCAGGGCGCCAGACCCTTGAACATGTCCTGCGAGAGCCGCGTGCGAAACAGGATTTCTCCCATCCAGACGAACAGCGGCAGCGCCGTGAGCGTCCAGCCCGAAGCGGAGCCCCAGATGGTCACGGCCATCGCATCGCCGGCCGGCCGCGACGAGAACATTTGCATGCCGATCCACGCCACGCCCGACAGCGTGAGGCCGATCCAGACCCCGCTGCCCAGGATGAGAAACAGCGTGAGGATCAGCAACCCTGCGATGGCGACGTCATTCATGGCGCAGTGCCTCCGCGTCTTCGCTGCGTATCGGCCGGCCGCGCCACTCGATCACGAACTCGTCGATGGACGCCACCGCGAACACAAGGGCGCCAATGGCCATGCTCAACTGCGGGAGCCAGAGCGGCGTTGCATCGTTGCCGGTGGAGATGTCGTGAAACTCCAGCGATTGCCAGACGAGCCGGCAGCTGTAGTAGGCGAACAGCAGTGCCAGCAACGCGCCGGCCGCCATGGCCCAGCGTTCCATCCAGCGTCGCGCCTGCGATGGCAGGAACTGCAGTATCAATGTCACGCGGATGTGTTCGCCGCGCTTGAGTGTGTGGGCGAGCGCGAGAAAGCCGCAGCCGGCCATGAGGTAGCCGGCATAGGCGTCGATGCCGGGCACGTTGATATGCAGTTGGCGACCCACGATCGACAACAGCACCATCGCCAGCAGGCCGACCATAAAAAGCGCCGCCAGGGCGGCGGCGCTGTCGTAGAGAAAATCGAGCGACTTGCGCATGCCGGGGCCGCGCGCTCACATCTTCTTGTAGGCGTCGATCACGGCCTGGCCTTCGGGGCCGGCCTTCTCGATCCATTCCTTCTGCATCGTGTCGCCGACTTTCTTCATGTCGGCCTTGAGCTGGTCGGAAGGCACGTGGATCGTCATGCCGTTCTTCTTGAGCAGGTCCAGGTATTCGAGGTTCTTCTTTTTCGACAGATCCCAACCGCGCTTCTCCGCATCGGCACCGGCTTTGAGGACGGCGTCCTGCGCCGGCTTGTCGAGCGCATCGAAAGCCTTCTTGTTGATCAGCACGCCGTTCTTCGGCAGCCAGGCCTGCGTGTCGTAGAAGTTCTTGATGTATTCGTAGGTCTTGGTGTCGTAGCCGGTCGAGCCCGAGGACATGTAGGACTCGATCACGCCGGTGGCCATGGCCTGCGACAGCTCGGCCTGCTGCACGGTCACGGGCTGCGCACCCACGAGTTCGCCGATGCGGGCCGTGGCCGGGCTGTAGGCGCGCCACTTGACGCCCTTCAGGTCGGCGGCCGAGGCGATCGTCTTCTTCACGAAGATGCCCTGCGGCGGCCAGGCCACCGCATACAGCAGCATCATTCCCTGTTCGGCCAGCTTCTTGTCGAGCGCCGGCTTCTGAGCCTGGTAGAGCTTCCAGGCGGCGTCGTAACTGTCCGCCAGGAACGGGATGCCGTCGGCTCCGAACATCTGCCATTCGTTCTGGTAGTTGACCAGCAGGATCTCGCCCATCTGGGCCTGACCGCCCTGCACGGCACGCTTGATCTCGGGTGCCTTGAACAGGGAGTTGGTGGCCGGGTAGGCCGTGGGCAGGTCCCACTTGGTCTGGGCGAACGAGGTGGCCGCCAGAGTGAGGCCGGCCAGGGCAATGCTGAACTTGTGATTCATGGGCTCTCCTGAGCAGGGAAGGGATGGAAAGACGTCGGCCACTGTACGTGCAAATATCGGGCCACGGCTGAGGCCTTTCCCTGCGACGGCGCACAAAAAAGCCGCCCGGAGGCGGCTCGTTGCCCACGACGGCAGTCGCCGTCCTCAGGGCTTGGCGGCCGGCTTGGCCTTGCCGTCGGCCTTGGAAACCTTGTCGGTTTTCGGTGTCGCGCCGTCCTTGAAGCTCTCGCCGTTGACGGTCAGACCTTCGGCGGACAGCTTGGCTGCGGTCTTGGCCTTGACGCCCTTCACGCGGCCCATGAGGTCGGGCCAGTCCTTGAACTCGCTTTGCTTGCGGGCATCGACGATGCGCTTGGACATTGCCGGCCCCACCCCTTTGAGGCCGTCGAGTTCTGCGACGGTGCCCTTGTTGGCGTCGACCGCAGCGAACGAAGCGGCGGCAAACGCCATGGCGGCCAGTGCGGCCGCAATTTTCTTCAGCATGATTGAACTCCCTGGTGATTTTTGGAATGCCGGAGCGAACACCCCGGCCCCCGTCTAACGAAATGGCGCAGGTCGGGTTGACATGAAAATCCCCCGCGCGCCGACGGCAGTCAGAGCTCTTCGACGCGTCGCGGCGGATAGCTGTCCCACGCCTGACAGCCGGGGCAGTGCCAGAAATACTGGTGAGCCTCGAACCCGCAGGCGGCGCAGCGGTAGCGCATCAAAGGGCGGGTGGCCTGGTCGAGCGCGCGCTGCACCTGCGGGTGAAACTGCTCGCGTGTGAAGCGCTCGCCGGACAACCAGCGCGAGGCCGCCACCAGCGAGGGCTGGTGCGCCAGGTGGGCGATGTAGCCGTCGCGCGGCTCGGACGGCGCGTCGCCCGACGCCGGATCGATGCTGGCGACCTGCGGCAGTCCGCCCAGCGCAATGATGGCTTCGAGCACGTCGATCGAAGGCGACACGGCGTAACGCCGCTGCAGCAGCGCCATCGCCTCTCCGGTGCGTTGCGACGCCACCGCCGCTTGCTGCAGGGTCGCAGCAAAAATCGGCAGCGCCAGCGGCGCGCTCTCGCACAGCGCCGCGAGCGTGTCGAACGCAGCGGCAGGCTGGCCGTCGCGCAGCTGCAGTGCGGCGGTGTCGATGGCGGGACGCGGGGCTTGCGGCGCCAGCACCACCGCCTGCCGCAACAGCAGCGTGGCCGCCTCCAGGTCGCCGGCCGTGGTGCGCTCGGCTGCCTGCTCGCAGAGGTGATGTGCACGCCGGGTGCTGTAGCTCGCCTGGTCCGAGTCGTCGAGTTTCCGGGCCACATCGGCGGCCTGCGCCCACTCGCGCGAACGTTCGTAGATGGCCAGCAGCGACAGACGGGCTTCGCTCTCGTAGCGTGTGCCTTCGAGCTTCTGCAGCGCGGCCTCGGCCCGGTCGAGCAGGCCGGCACGCAGGAAGTCCTGCGCCAACGCGTGCTGCGCACGATCGCGGTCGTCGCGGCTCAGGTCGCCGCGCCCCAGCAGATGCTCGTGCACGCGCACGGCGCGCTGGTACTCGCCGCGGCGGCGAAACAGGTTGCCCAGCGCGAAGTGCAGCTCCTGCGTGTCCGGGTCGTTTTGCACTGCTTCGATAAAGGCATCGATGGCCTGGTCCTGCTGCTCGTTGAGCAGGAAGTTGAGACCGCGGAAGTAGGCTTTGGGCGCCTGCCGGTTCTCGAGCTTGAGCTGGCGCAGGTCGAAGCGCGACGCCAGCCAGCCCAGCACGAAGGCCAGCGGTACGCCCAGCAGCAGCCAGCTGAGGTCAAAGTCCATGTTGACGCACCGCGGGCAATTCGGGGTGCGGTGCAGAGCCTGCCGGGGCAACGCCGGGCAGCACCGGCTCGGCGGGGGGCAACTGGGTGGCCGCGACACGGTGCTTCCACCAGCCCGGCAGCATGCCGAGGGCGCCCACCACCAGCCCGCCTGCGAAGGCCACGAGCACCACCAGCACCAGCGGCGCGCGCCAATTGGTGCCGAAGAAGAAGTAGACGGTGGCGTCGTGCTGGTTGTTCAGCGCGAAAGCGAAAAGGGTAAAAAAAATGGCTGCCTTGAGCAGCCACAGGAGATATTTCATGCACGTCCCCGTTGGCGGGACGATTCTACTTTTGCCATCAGGTCTTCCGGCGTTCCACGGCGTCGAGTTCGGCCGTGCGTGCGTCGACCGCTTCGCGCAACGCCTTGCCCGGCTTGAAGTGCGGCACCCGCTTTTCGGGCACCTGCACGCTCTCGCCCGAGCGCGGGTTGCGTCCGATGCGCGGGGGCCGGCGGTTCACCGAGAAACTGCCGAAACCGCGAATCTCGATCCGGTGTCCGCGCACGAGGGCATCGCCCATCGCATCGAGGATGGTCTTGACGGCGTACTCGGCGTCCCGATGCGTCAGTTGCGCGAAGCGGGCGGCGAGTTCTTCGACGAGATCGGAGCGGGTCATGTTGAAGTGGCTGGCGAAAGCATGAAAAAGGGACAGAGCGCCGTGCCGTGGCACGCCGGTCTGTCCCGTTCGGCGGCAGCTTACTTGCTGTCGTTGTTGTCCAGCTTGGCGCGCAGCAGGGCGCCCAGGCTGGTGGTGCCGGCGTTTTCGCGGGCCGACTGCTGGCTCAGGTTGGCCATGGCGCCTTGTTCGTCGACCATGTCCTTCTGCTTGATCGACAGCTGGATGTTGCGGGTCTTGCGATCCACGTTCACCACCACGGCCGTGACTTCGTCGCCTTCCTTGAGCACG
>SEGN01000363.1 GCA_004211245.1 Variovorax sp. | reverse complement strand
ATCCAGTATTTCAAGGGCGTACCGTCGCCGGTCCGGGAGCCCGAGAAGACCAACATGGTGATCTTCCGCGAGAACTCGGAGGACATCTATGCCGGCATCGAGTTCGAGGCCGAATCCGAAAAGGCGGGAAAGCTCATCAAGTTCCTGCAGGAAGAAATGGGCGTCAGGAAGATCCGTTTTCCCGACACCTCCGGCATCGGCGTCAAGCCGGTCTCTCGCGAGGGCACCGAGCGGCTGGTGCGCAAGGCCCTGCAGTATGCGATCGACAACGACAAGCCGAGCGTCACCCTGGTGCACAAGGGCAACATCATGAAGTTCACCGAAGGTGCCTTCCGTGACTGGGGCTACGGACTGGCGCGGAAGGAATTCGGCGCCGAGCCGATCGACGGCGGTCCCTGGATGAAGTTCAGAAATCCGAAAAGCGGTCGCGACATCACCGTCAAGGACAGCATTGCCGACGCGTTCCTGCAGCAGATCCTGCTGCGCCCCGCTGAGTACTCGGTGGTGGCGACGCTGAACCTGAACGGCGACTACATTTCGGACGCGCTGGCCGCCCAGGTCGGCGGCATCGGCATCGCACCGGGCGCCAACCTGAGCGATACCGTTGCCATGTTCGAGGCGACCCACGGTACCGCACCCAAGTACGCCGGCAAGGACTATGTGAACCCGGGTTCCGAGATTCTTTCGGCCGAGATGATGCTGCGCCACATGGGCTGGAAGGAAGCGGCCGACCTGATCATCAGCTCGATCGAGAAGTCGATCGCCAGCAAGAAGGTCACCTACGACTTCGCGCGCCTGATGGACGGCGCGACCCAGGTCAGCTGCTCCGGCTTCGGCCAGGTGATGATCGACCACATGTGAGCTGACGGCGGCTGCGCGCTCCAGCCCCGGCGGCCGACAGGCGTCCGGGGCTTTTTTCTGGCCGGCCATGCCGTCTTTCACGCGACGGCACTTGTTTTGTCTCGAACCCGCCACCAAATCCTCTGGCGCCGGCATGGCGCTTGCTCGATCTATAGAATGATTTTCATGGCCACCAGAATCCCCTCGACTCCGAAGACGCCACCGGTGCGCAAGCCGGCGCGGGATGACGGCGACGCGGTCGTCCTGGAGCGACGTCCGCAGAAAACAGCACCGCCCCAGATGTACCAGGTGGTGATGCTGAACGACGACTACACGCCGATGGAGTTCGTGATCGTCGTCATCCAGGAATTTTTCAACAAGGACCGCGAGACCGCGACCCAGATCATGCTCAAGATCCACCTGGACGGCCGGGGTGTATGTGGCGTGTTCTCGCGCGACCTGGCGGCCACCAAGGTCAATCAGGTGATGGAAGCGGCGGCCCAGGCGGGCCATCCGTTGCAGTGCGTCAGTGAACCCGTTGAATAAAGCGCACTCCAACCCATCTGCAACATATTTACAGCAAGGCAAAAAGGAAATCACATGATTGCCCAGGAACTGGAAGTCAGCTTGCACATGGCCTTCGTCGAGGCCCGGCAGCAGCGCCACGAGTTCATCACCGTGGAGCATCTGTTGCTCGCTTTGCTGGACAACCCGAGCGCCGCAGAGGTTCTGCGCGCTTGCTCGGCCAACGTCGACGACCTTCGGGCGTCGCTCACCAACTTCATCAAGGACAACACGCCGCAAGTGGCGGGCACGGATGACGTGGACACCCAGCCGACGCTGGGATTCCAGCGCGTCATCCAGCGCGCCATCATGCATGTGCAGTCGACCGGCAACGGCAAGAAGGAAGTCACCGGCGCGAATGTGCTGGTGGCGATCTTCGGCGAGAAGGACTCGCATGCGGTCTACTACCTGCACCAGCAGGGCGTGACCCGGCTCGACGTGGTGAACTTCATCGCGCACGGCATCAAGAAGAGCGATCCGCCGGAAGCCGCCAAGGGCAGCAGCGAGTCGTCTTCGAGCGAAGGCGAGGAGGGCGGCGGCGAGAAGAACGAGAAGGCCTCGCCGCTCGAGCAGTTCACGCAGAACCTCAATCAGGCTGCCAAGGACGGCAAGATCGACCCGCTGATCGGCCGCGAGTACGAAGTCGAGCGCGTGATCCAGATCCTGTGCCGCCGGCGCAAGAACAATCCGCTGCTGGTGGGCGAGGCCGGCGTGGGCAAGACCGCGATCGCGGAAGGCCTGGCCTGGCGCATCACGCAGGGCGACGTGCCCGAGATCCTGGCCGAGTCGCACGTGTACTCGCTCGACATGGGCGCATTGCTCGCCGGCACCAAGTACCGCGGCGATTTCGAACAACGCCTGAAGGGGGTGCTCAAGTCGCTCAAGGACAAGCCGAACGCGATTCTGTTCATCGACGAGATCCACACGCTGATCGGTGCCGGGGCGGCTTCGGGCGGCACGCTGGACGCTTCGAACCTGCTGAAGCCGGCGCTCTCGAGCGGCCAGCTCAAGTGCATCGGCGCGACCACGTTCACCGAGTACCGCGGCATCTTCGAGAAGGATGCGGCACTGTCGCGTCGCTTCCAGAAGGTCGACGTGGTGGAGCCCACGGTGCAGGAAACGGTCGAGATCCTGAAGGGCCTGAAGTCGCGCTTCGAGGAGCACCATGGGGTCAAGTACGCCGTGGCCGCGCTCCAGGCCGCGGCGGAGTTGAGCGCCAAGTACATCAATGACCGGCATCTGCCCGACAAGGCGATCGATGTGATCGACGAGGCGGGCGCCGCCCAGCGCATCCTCGCGCCGAGCAAGCGCAAGAAGACCATCAGCAAGACCGAGGTCGAGGACATCGTCGCCAAGATCGCGCGCATTCCCCCGGCCAACGTCAGCAACGACGACCGCGGCAAGCTGCAGACCATCGAGCGCGACCTGAAGAGCGTCGTGTTCGGCCAGGACAAGGCACTCGAAGTGCTGGCCTCCGCGGTCAAGATGGCGCGCTCGGGCCTGGGCCGCGCGGACAAGCCGATCGGCTCGTTCCTGTTCAGCGGCCCGACCGGCGTCGGCAAGACCGAAGCGGCCAAGCAGCTCGCCTACATCATGGGCATCGAGCTGATCCGCTTCGACATGTCGGAGTACATGGAGCGCCATGCGGTGAGC
>SEGN01000362.1 GCA_004211245.1 Variovorax sp. | reverse complement strand
CTGGGCCCACTTGTTGCAAGAAGCTTGCAACGCGTTTTGAATTTCAGGAAAGAGAGAGATCATATCAAAAATAATGGCCAGCCCAGCGGCTTGCTGGATGAGATTGAAGGAACGGTTCAAGGACATCGCGATGGGCACGGTTTCGTGCAGCGCGACGACGGCGAGGCCGACATTTATTTGCCCCCCAACGAGATGCGCGCGGTGCTGCACAAGGATCGCGTCAAGGCGCGCATCGTGCGGCAGGACCGGCGTGGCCGCCCGGAGGGCCGCGTGGTCGAGATCATCGAGCGCCCCGAGCAGCCGATCATCGGCCGCCTGCTGCACGAAGGCGGCATCTGGCTCGTCGCACCGGAAGACAAGCGCTATGGACAGGACGTCCTGATTCCCAAGGGCGCCACCGGCACCGCGAAGACGGGGCAGGTCGTGGTGGTGCAACTCACCGAGCCGCCTGCGCTGTTCGGCCAGCCGGTCGGCCGCGTGAAGGAAGTGTTGGGCGAGATCGACGACCCCGGCATGGAAATCGAGATCGCGGTGCGTAAGTACGGCGTGCCGCACGAATTCTCGGAGGCGGGCCTTGCCGAGGCGAAGGCGCTGCCCGACAAGGTGCGCCCGGCCGACAAGCGGGGCCGGATCGACCTGACGGATGTGCCGCTCGTCACCATCGACGGGGAGGACGCCCGTGACTTCGACGACGCGGTCTACTGCGAGCCGGCCAAGGTCGGCCGCGGCAAGGGCTGGCGTCTGCTCGTGGCGATCGCCGATGTCAGCGCCTATGTGCAGACCGGCTCGCCGATCGACATCGATGCCTACGACCGCGCCACCAGCGTCTACTTCCCGCGCCGCGTCATTCCGATGCTGCCCGAGAAGCTCTCGAACGGCCTGTGCTCGCTCAACCCCGAGGTCGAGCGGCTCTGCATGGTGTGCGACATGCTCGTGGCGGCCGATGGCGAGGTCTACGCGTACCAGTTCTACCAGGCCGTGATGTTCAGCCACGCGCGCTTCACCTACACCGAAGTGGCCGCGATCCTCGGCAACACGCGCGGCCCGGAAGCCGCCAAGCGCAAGGAGCGTGTCAAGGATCTGCTGAACCTGTCCGACGTGTACAAGGCATTGCTCAAGCAGCGCGCCAAGCGCGGCGCGGTGGACTTCGAAACCACCGAAACGCAGATCGTCTGCGACGATGCCGGCCGCATCGAGAAGATCGTGCCGCGCACGCGCAACGAAGCGCACAAGATCATCGAAGAGGCGATGCTCGCCGCGAACGTGTGCAGCGCCGACTTCATCGCCGGCAGCAAGCACCCGGGCCTGTTCCGCGTGCACGAAGGCCCGACCACCGAAAAGAAGGAAGTGCTGCGCGGCTACCTCAAGGCGATGGGCGTGGGGCTGTCGATCACCGACGATCCGAAGCCGGGCGAGTTCCAGGCGATTGCCGAAGCCACCAAGGAGCGCCCCGACTCGCAGCAGATCCACACCATGCTGCTGCGCTCGATGAGCCAGGCGATCTACACGCCGATCAACAGCGGCCATTTCGGCCTGGCCTACGAGGCCTACACGCACTTCACGAGCCCCATCCGTCGCTATCCGGACCTGCTGGTGCACCGTGTCATCAAGGCGATCCTGAGCAAGCAGAAATACACGCTGCCGATGTTGCCGACGCCGGGCGAGGCACACGCGAAGCTGGCAAAGCGGCTGGCATCGCGCGCGAAGGCGCCGACCCACAAGCCGGCCAAGGCCACGGTGGCCCCGACCAAGGAAGTCCAGGCCTGGGAGGCCGCAGGGTTGCATTGCAGCGCCAACGAGCGCCGCGCCGACGAGGCCAGCCGCGATGTGGAAGCCTGGCTCAAGTGCAAGTACATGCGCGAGCATCTCGGCGAGGAATACGGTGGCGTGGTCAGCTCGGCCACGACCTTCGGCATCTTCGTGACGCTCGACGCCATGTATGTCGAAGGCCTGGTGCACATCACCGAACTCGGCGGCGAATACTTCAAGTTCGACGAGATGCGGCAAGAACTGCGCGGCGAGCGCACGGGCATCCGCTACGCCATCGGAACGCGCGTGCGGGTGCAGGTGAGCCGCGTCGATCTCGATGGCCGCAAGATCGATTTTCGCCTGATCCGCGAAGGTGAGGACCTGGTGTCACGCGCGATGAAGGACAAGGGCGCTGTGCCCGGCAACGCCGGCAGCCCGCCCAGGGCCTCGGGCAAGCGCGCCGCCCAGCGCCAGGCGCATCCGCACAAGGACAAAGGCGAGGCGGTCGCGGCAGTGGCCGCTGCCGAGCGGCCGGCACAGCAGAGCGCGATGCAGGCTTTCAAGTCGGCCGTGAAGAAGGCAGCGAACAAGATGAAAGGGCGCAAGCCGCGCCGCCCCTGAATACCCGGAAAAATGGAGACATTGAAATGACTGCAGCAGCAACCTCGACCCCGCGCATCGCGATCGTCACCGGCGCCGGCACCGGCATCGGCCGTTCTGCGGCGCTGGCCCTGCTCGCCGACGGCTGGACGGTCGCGCTGGCCGGGCGCCGGCCGGAACCGCTGAACACGGTCGCCGACGAATCGGGTGCAGGGGCGCGC
Source organism: Variovorax sp. (assembly GCA_004211245.1). Taxonomy (GTDB): domain Bacteria; phylum Pseudomonadota; class Gammaproteobacteria; order Burkholderiales; family Burkholderiaceae_C; genus Variovorax. Next base: position 510 of record SEGN01000362.1, on the reverse strand, counting down.
GCCTTCGCGGTTCCCACCGACGTGGGCAATCCGGCCTCCGTGCAAGCCCTTTTCACCGCCGTGGTGGAACGCTTCGGCCGGGTCGACCTGTTGTTCAACAATGCGGGCACCGGCAACCCGCCGGGACTGATGGAAGACTGGACGCCTGAGCAGTGGAAGGGCGTGGTCGATATCAATCTCAACGGGATGTTCTATTGCCTGCAGCAGGCGTTCCGGACGATGAAGGCGCAGAGCCCGCGCGGCGGACGCATCATCAACAACGGCTCGATCTCCGCCACCACGCCACGACCCAATTCCGCTGCCTACACCGCGACCAAGCACGCCGTCGAAGGGCTCACCAAGACCGCTTCGCTCGACGGGCGCAAGTACGACATTGCAGTGGGTCAGATCGACGTGGGCAATGCCATGACCGCAATGGGCGGGCGCATGGCCAGCGGCGTGCCGCAGGCCAACGGCGAGATCGCGGTCGAGCCGGTGATGGACGTGGACATCGTCGGCCGCTCCGTGCTC
>SEGN01000053.1 GCA_004211245.1 Variovorax sp. | reverse complement strand
CTGAGTACAAACGCCGCCAGGCCCCCGTGGGTATCAGGGTCACCCACCGCAGCTTCGGCAAGGATTGGCGTTACCCTATCGCCACCAAGTTCAACGAAACCGCCAGGGGCACCACCGCATGAAGCAGATCACCGCCATCGTCAAACCCTTCAAGCTCGAAGACGTGCGCGAGGCATTGGCGACCGTCGGCGTGACCGGCCTGACCGTCACCGAAGTCAAGGGCTTCGGCCGTCAGAAGGGCCACACCGAGCTGTACCGGGGCGCGGAGTACGTGGTCGACTTCCTTCCCAAGATGAAGGTGGAGGTCGTGGTCAACACGGCCGATGTGGAGCGCTGCATCGAAGCCATCGTCGGTGCCGCCCGCACCGGAAAGATCGGCGACGGCAAGATTTTCGTCACTGCCGTGGAACGCGTGGTGCGCATCCGCACCGGCGAGCAGGACGAAGCAGCGATCTAGAGCACTTCGGCCAGCTTGTCGCCACCCGGGTGGCGGCGGGCTTCCAGCCGCAATGCGTCCAGCAAGGCGTTCGGCTCGTCGCCGCTGCGGACCAGCCCCATCTGCCAGTCGTTCATGAAGCCTTCGCGAACGCCGTGGCCGAGGAACTCCAGCAGCGCGTCGTAGTAGCCCGCCGTGTTGAGGAGGCCAACCGGTTTGTCGTGGTAGCCGAGCTGCCGCCACGTCCAGATCTCGAACAATTCCTCGAAGGTGCCGATGCCGCCGGCCAGCGCCACGAACGCATCGGCACGTTCGCCCATCATGGCCTTGCGCTCGTGCATGGTGTCGACCACGTGCAGTTCGTCGCACAGCGTGTTGGCCAGTTCCCTGTCGACCAGGGCCTTGGGAATGACGCCGACCACCCGACCACCTGCGGCCCGCGTGGCCTCGGCCACCGCACCCATCAGGCCGGTTCGGCCGCCACCGTAGACGAGCTGACCGCGGTTGCGGCCAATCCAGGCGCCCACCTCCCGGGCGGCCGCAATGTGAGATGCCTGCTCGCCGGAACGCGAGCCGCAATAGACGCAAATCGAAAATTCAGGGTTCATGGCCCTGATCATGCCGTGTTCAGTTGACGAATCTTTGCCACAGGGCTGTCGCCCAGATCCCGCCTGAGAGCACCAGCGCAAGGAGGACGGCGGCACTGCCCATGTCCTTGGCGCGCTTGGACAGGTCGTGCCATTCGGGGCCGATCCGGTCGATTGCGGCTTCCACGGCCGTGTTGAGCAGCTCGACGATTATCACCAGCAGCACGCTGCCCGCGAGCAGAGCGGTTTCGACCCAGCTGCGTCCGAGCCAGAAAGCGAACGGCACCAGCACGATGGCCGCGATCGCCTCCTGGCGGAACGCCGGCTCGCCCCAGCCGGCGCGCAACCCGTTGAGCGAGATCAGCGTGGCGTGGAACACCCGGCTGAAGCCGCTGCGACCTTTCTGCGGATTGACGACCGGGTCGGGCGCGCTCATCGACGGCTCATGGGTGGGGACGGGATCAACCGGGTCCCGGCCCACGCGTCGTGCCAGAACTGGCGCTGAGGATGAAAACGCGCCAGCACGGCCCACGCCGCAATCCAGCCCGACAGCAAGACCATGGTCTCCACCACCGGCACGCCCAGCAAGGGATGCAGCGTCAGCGGTGGCAGCAGCCAGACCCAGCTCAGCACGTAGCGCAGCAGGGCGCGGCGCTGGGTGATCGGGCGACCCCGGACGTCCACGATGCGAATGTTCCAGGTCTTCATGCCGAGCGTCTGACCCTTGCCCCAGAACCATACGAAATAGATCCCGAAAACCACGAAAAGGTAAGCCAGCAGAAGGGGGCGGCGGGCTTCGTCCACCGCATTGCGCATCTGGCTGAGCGCGCTGAACAGCCAGCCGGCCGTCATGGCGACAGCGAACAGCAGCATGCCTTCGTAGAGCCAGCATGCCATGCGGCGCCAGAGGCCCGGCGCGGTGAGGTCAGCGGCGGGCAGGTTCGCCGCGGGCGCAGCGGCAGGGTTGGCAGGGACGCCAGCGTTCATCGCGACAGGCCCGCTTTCAGGATGCGGAAGCGCTCGGAGCCGGAACCTGCGCCTCGGCGGGGACCGGCGGGGCAGCAGGTGCGGCCGGCGCCGGTGTCACCACCGGGGGTGGCGCAGTGGGCGAAGCGGTCGGCATCGCAGGCGTCGCAGCCGGCGGGGGCGCCAGCTGGATGCGCGGCGTGTGCTCGCCCTTGGCCAGGCTCGGGGGAATGGCTGGCACCGGGGCAAGTTTGCGGGACGGCACCGGCCGCACCGGGACCGCGACGCTGGAGGGGCGCGCGCTGCGTGCGCGCTCGGCCAGCGTGCGCTTCTCCTCCTCGCTCAACGCCTGGTAGGCCTCCCACTTGGCCTTGCGTTCATCGGCCGGCAACCGCTTGACCTCGGCGAAATTCAACCGTGCCTGGGCCCGTTGCTGGGCACTGAGACCTGCCCATTCCGTCATGCGGCTGTGCAACGTGGCCTGGTCTTCAGGCTTCATGGCTGCATAGTTGCGCGACAGGGCGAGCCATTTGCGCTTGTGCGGCTCGCTGATGCCGTTCCAATGCGGCGCCAGCGGCTTCAGCGCGGCCTGCTGCCCGGGCGTCAAGCTGTCCCAGAGTGGCTTCGATGAGACCGCCGCCTTGGGCGGCGGCGCAGGTGTCGCGCCGGATGGTGAATTGACGGCGGCGGCCACCTGCGCTTTGACCGAAAGCGGCTGCAAGGCGGCTGCCGCCATGACAGCGAGCGCGCAAACAACCGCGCCTGTGGCCAGCGGGCGCAACGATGTGAGCGCTTTTGCGCGGCGCAGGAGGTCGACCATTCCCCGGACTCAGCGCGCGGCGCCGTCGTCGGACTTCAAGAATTGGGCAAAGCCGGGGTCGGTGAACGCTGCCGGCGGCAGGTCGTCGGTCAGCAGCGCCGTGTCGACCTCGGCAAGATCGTTCGCACGGTTTTCCTCCTGCAGAACGCTGATGGCGACGAGGCCGACCACCAGCGCCACCAGCGGCACCACGGCGCCGACGCGCGTCCACCATCCGCCGCCGAGCACGGCGCTGGAACCGCCCGAGAGGACGACGGGGGCAGCGGCACGCGCGGGCGCCAGCTTGCGGCGGGCCACGGCTTGCTGGCGCGCCACGCGCAGGCGCTCGCCGATGTCGTGCGGCAGTTCGGCATTGCCCGCCGACAGGCGGGCCGTGATTCGGCGCGCGAATTGCTCTTCGAGCGCTGCGGAGGTCTGGGAAAGTGTTGCGTTCATAGCGAAATACCTTTGGCTTTGAGCGCCTTGCTCAACGCATGCACGGCACGCGAACAGTGGGTCTTGACGCTGCCTTCGGAGCAGCCCATCGCGGCCGCCGTTTCTGCAACGTCCATTTCCTCCCAGTAACGCATCAAAAACGCTTCCCGTTGACGCCCGGGCAGTGCGGCAATCTCTTCTTCGATCTCATGGAAGATCTGCGTTCGGCGCGTGGTGTCCTCGGCACTCTCGGTCTGGCGCGAATCGGTCGGCGCGTTGAAATTCTCCAGCAGATCGAAATCGCCGTCCTCGGTGGCGGGTTCGAAGTCGCTCAGGTTGGAAAAAAGCGCGCGCCGCGTCTTTTGCCGGCGGAACCAGTCGAGCGTGCAGTTCGAGAGGATGCGCTGGAACAGCATCGGCAACTCGTTCGGCGGCTTGTCGCCGTAATGCTCGGCCAGCTTCATCATGCTGTCCTGCACGATGTCCAGCGCCGCCTCTTCGTCCCGCACGTGATAGATCGAACGCTTGAAGGCGCGCCTTTCAATGCTCTTGAGGAAGTCGGAAAGTTCTTTTTCGGTGGCCAATCGGGTCCGGCGCCTGTGGGAATGTTGTCTCTTTGACGCGTTGTGTTTTTTCCGCCGGGATTATGCCTCTGCGGCCCAATGTCATAATCCGCGCTGCAAGTCAAAAGGCAAACGGGTCACGGTCCGGCGGTTTATGAAGTCCGCTCATGTCCTTGGCCTCAAGTTCCGACGCGGCCCCACAAGGGTTGGCAAGGGGCACCCAATGTTTTTCGTTCCCGAAAAAACACAAAGGTTCATCATGGAAATCTCCAAGGCGGAAATCGCCTCCGCAGCAGCCGCGTCCTCCGGGATGGGCCATCAATCTCAAGAGCTCATGGGCGCCGAAGTGCTGATCAAGGCACTTCAGGCCGAAGGCGTGCAGTACATCTGGGGCTACCCCGGCGGCGCCGTGCTCTACATCTACGACGCGCTCTACAAGCAGGAAACCATGCAGCACGTGCTGGTCCGGCACGAGCAGGCGGCGGTGCACGCGGCCGACGGCTATGCGCGCGCGACCGGCGAGGTCGGCGTGGCGCTGGTCACGTCCGGCCCGGGCCTGACCAACGCGGTCACCGGCATCGCGACGGCGTACATGGACTCGATCCCGATGGTGATCATCTCGGGCCAGGTCCCGACGGCCGCCATCGGTCAGGACGCGTTCCAGGAATGCGATACGGTCGGCATCACGCGTCCGATCGTCAAGCACAACTTCCTCGTCAAGGACCCGAAGGACCTGGCGATGACGATGAAGAAGGCCTTCCACGTGGCGCGCACCGGCCGGCCCGGCCCCGTGGTGGTCGACATTCCCAAGGACGTGTCTTTCAAGAAGGTGACCTACACCGGCTATCCCGACAAGGTCGAGATGCGCTCGTACAACCCGGTGCGCAAGGGTCATGGCGGACAGATCCGCAAGGCCTTGCAGCTGCTGTTGAACGCCAGGCGCCCCTATATCTACACCGGTGGCGGCGTGTTGCTGGGCAATGCGACGCAAGAGTTGCGCACGCTGGTCGACATGCTGGGCTATCCGGTCACCAACACGCTGATGGGCCTGGGCGCCTACCCGGCGAGCGACCGCAAGTTCCTCGGCATGCTGGGCATGCACGGGACCATCGAAGCCAACAACGCGATGCAGAACTGCGACGTGCTGCTGGCCGTGGGCGCGCGCTTCGACGACCGCGTGATCGGCAACCCCAAGCACTTCGCGCAGAACGAACGCAAGATCATCCACATAGACATCGACCCGTCGAGCATTTCCAAGCGCGTGAAGGTCGACATCCCGATCGTCGGAGACGTGAAGGACGTGCTCACCGAATTGATCACGATGATCAAGGAAAGCACGACGCGGCCCGATGCCGGCGCGCTGGCGGACTGGTGGAAGACCATCGAAGCCTGGCGCAGCAAGGATTGCCTCAAGTACGACCGCGGCAACAAGGACGTGATCAAGCCGCAGTTCGTGGTCGAGACGCTCTGGAACATGACCAAAGACACCGACACCTACATCACGTCGGACGTCGGTCAGCACCAGATGTGGGCCGCGCAGTACTACCGCTTCGACGAGCCGCGCCGCTGGATCAATTCCGGCGGCCTGGGCACCATGGGTGTGGGCATTCCCTACGCAATGGGCATCAAGCTGGCCAAGCCGGACGCGGAAGTTTTCACCATCACCGGCGAAGGCTCGGTGCAGATGTGCATCCAGGAGCTGTCGACCTGCCTGCAGTACAACACGCCGATCAAGATCTGCTCGTTGAACAACCGCTACCTGGGCATGGTGCGCCAGTGGCAGGAGATCGAATATTCCGGCCGCTACAGCCACAGCTACATGGACGCGCTGCCCAACTTCGTGAAACTGGCCGAGGCGTATGGCCACGTCGGCATGCTGATCGAACGGCCACAGGACGTGGAGCCGGCGCTGCGCGAAGCGCGCAAGCTCAAGGACCGCACCGTGTTCATGGATTTCCGCACCGACCCGACCGAGAACGTGTTCCCGATGGTCAAGGCCGGCGCGGGCATCACCGAGATGCTGTTGGGTTCCGAAGATCTTTGATCGCCGGAACGTTCTCTTAACTTTTCCCAAGACGAATCTATTGGCTGCCGAGCCGCGCGGTTACCGCCGCGCGGGGAGGGCACCGAAAAGAGGAGTTCTTCGCCTATGAAACACATCATTGCCGTGCTGCTCGAAAACGAGCCCGGCGCACTCTCCCGCGTGGTGGGCCTGTTCTCGGCCCGTGGCTACAACATCGAATCGCTCACGGTCGCGCCGACCGAAGACGCGAGCCTGTCGCGCATGACCATCGTCACGGCCGGTTCGGACGACGTCATCGAGCAGATCACGAAGCACCTGAACCGTCTGATCGAGGTCGTCAAGGTCGTCGACCTGACCGAAGGCGCCTACACCGAGCGCGAGCTCATGATGGTCAAGGTGCGCGCGGTCGGCAAGGAACGCGAGGAGATGATGCGCATGGCCGAGATCTTCCGCGGCCGCATCATCGACGTGACCGACAAGAGCTACACGATCGAGCTCACCGGTGACCACGGCAAGAACGACGCCTTCCTCGAAGCGATCGAGCGCAGCGCCATTCTCGAGACCGTGCGCACCGGCGCCAGCGGCATAGGCCGCGGCGAGCGCATCCTGAGAGTTTGATGCCCGCCGCCAGTCTTCGCGCACTGCGTGTCGCTTCGCCAACCCCCTGCCGGGGGCAACACCAGCGGCCGCGCAAAGCCCGTTCCGCGTGTTTCCGGAATAAATAGCATCCCATCCATCACCAACTGAATTCAACGAAGGAGCAATGACATGAAGGTTTACTACGACAAGGACGCGGATCTGAGCCTGATCAAGGGCAAGACGGTCGCGATCATCGGCTACGGCTCGCAAGGCCACGCCCATGCCCAGAACCTGAACGACAGCGGCGTCAAGGTCGTGGTCGGCCTGCGCAAGGGTGGCGCGTCGTGGGACAAGGTCGGCAAGGCCGGCCTGAAGGTCGCCGAAGTGGCCGATGCCGTGAAGTCGGCCGACGTCGTCATGATCCTCTTGCCCGACGAGCAGATCGCCAACGTCTACAAGAACGACGTGGCCCCGCACATCAAGGAAGGCGCTTCGCTCGTCTTCGCACACGGCTTCAACGTGCACTACGGCTTCGTGCAGCCGCGCGCCGACCTCGACGTCTGGATGGTCGCCCCGAAGGCACCGGGCCACACGGTTCGCAGCACCTACACGCAGGGCGGCGGCGTGCCCCACCTCGTGGCCGTGCACCAGGACAAGACCGGCAAGGCGCGTGACCTCGCGCTGAGCTACGCCACCGCCAACGGCGGCGGCAAGGCCGGCATCATCGAGACCAACTTCCGCGAAGAAACCGAAACCGATCTGTTCGGCGAGCAGGCCGTTCTGTGCGGCGGCACGGTCGAGCTGATCAAGGCCGGTTTCGAGACGCTGGTGGAAGCCGGCTATGCGCCCGAAATGGCGTACTTCGAATGCCTGCACGAGCTCAAGCTGATCGTCGATCTGATCTATGAAGGCGGCATCGCCAACATGAACTACTCGATCTCGAACAACGCCGAGTACGGCGAGTACGTGACGGGTCCGCGCATCGTGACCGACGAGACCAAGAAGGTCATGAAGCAGGTGCTCAAGGACATCCAGACCGGCGAGTACGCCAAGAGTTTCGTGCTCGAAGCTGCTGCCGGCCAGCCCACGCTGATCAGCCGCCGCCGCATCAATGCGGAGCATCAGATCGAAGTCGTCGGCGCCCAGTTGCGCAAGATGATGCCCTGGATCATGAAGAACAAGCTGGTCGACCAGACCCGCAACTGATCATCCGGGGTCTCCGGCCAGGCCACCGCTTGCGGTGGCCTTTTTCTTTGCCGGCGCGCGAGGCGCCTGAACTAAACTGCCGCCACATGCACGAAGACACCCTTCCCGACGAGATTCAGCCGCGCAAGCGCCGCAAGGGCATCTACATCCTGCCCAATCTGTTCACGCTCGCGGCGCTGTTCGGTGGCTTCTATTCGGTCGTGATGGCGATGAACGCTCGTTTCGACCTCGCTGCGCTGGGCGTGTTCGCCGCGATGATCCTGGACAGCCTCGATGGCCGCGTCGCGCGCATGACCAACACGCAGAGTGCGTTCGGCGAGCAGATGGATTCACTGTCCGACATGGTGTCGTTCGGCGCCGCGCCGGCCCTGATTGCATACGAATGGTCGCTCAAGGGCTTGGGCCGCTGGGGCTGGATCGCGGCCTTCGTGTACTGCGCCTGTGCGGCGCTGCGGCTGGCGCGGTTCAACGTCAATACGGGTGTGGTCGACAAGCGCTGGTTCCAGGGCTTGCCGTCACCCGCGGCAGCGGCCCTGGTGGCCGGGTTTATCTGGTTGATGACCGAATGGGGCAAGCGCGGCGGCGAGGTGCTGTACCTGTCGTGGAACCAGATCACCTGGATCACCTTCGCGTTCACGCTGTACGCGGGCCTGACGATGGTGACCAACGCGCCGTTCTACAGCTTCAAGGACATCCAGGTGAAGAAAAGCGTGCCGTTCGCGGTGATCGTGCTGATCGCACTGGGCATTGCGGTGATCAACATCCATCCGCCGACCGTGCTGTTCGGCGTGTTCGTGGCCTACGGCCTGAGCGGTTACGTGGTGTACGCGTGGCGCAAGGCCAAGGGCCAGCCGGTGAGCGTGATCAGCATGTCGACCGACGAGCCGGACGAGCAGGGCCTGCACAAGTAGGTCCGGCTGTGCTACATTCGCACCCCTCATGAACAAGATTTCGCTGGCCCTACTAATCCTGCCCCACGGGCGGAGACGGTAGCGCACGCGCAATTCCCTCACCACGGCCCGTTCGCACCAGCAACGGGCCGTTTGTTTTGGGGTTGCTGGTGGATGCAAACCACCACAGAGAAGCATATGTTGAAGCAACCTCAAGCCAAATACCGCGCTTTCGCACCGATCGCCCTCAAGGATCGCACCTGGCCCGACGCAGTGCTGACCCGGGCCCCGATCTGGCTGTCGACCGACCTGCGCGATGGCAATCAGGCGCTGGTCGAGCCTATGGACATCGCGCGAAAGATGCGCATGTTCGAGCAGCTCGTGGCGATCGGCTTCAAGGAGATCGAGGTCGGCTTTCCTTCGGCGTCGCAGGTCGAATTCGACTTCGTGCGCAAGCTCGTCGAGGAAGACCGCATTCCCGATGACGTGACGATCCAGGTGCTGACGCAGGCGCGCGATCACCTCATCACGCGCACCTTCGAGGCATTGCAGGGTGCGCCGCGTGCCATCGTGCATCTCTACAACGCCGTCGCACCCGTGATGCGGAAGGTGGTGCTCGGCATGGACGAGGATCAGATCGTCGAACTCGCCGTCACGCATGCGGCGATGTTCAAGGAATGCGCTGCCAGGCAGCCGGCCACGCGTTGGACTTTCCAGTATTCGCCCGAGATGTTCTCCGGCACCGACCTGGCTTTCTCGAAGCGTGTGGTCGATGCGGTCACCGCGGTATGGGCGCCCACGCCGCAGAACAAGTGCATCGTCAATCTGCCTTCGACGGTGGAGCATTCCACGCCGAACATCTTTGCCGACATGATCGAGTGGATGCACCGCCATCTGGCGCGTCGCGACAGCATCGTGCTCTCGGTGCACCCGCACAACGACCGCGGCACCGGCACCGCAGCTGGCGAGTTCGCCTTGATGGCCGGCGCCGACCGCCTCGAAGGCTGCCTGTTCGGCAATGGCGAGCGCACCGGCAACCTCGACCTCGTCAACGTCGCACTCAACCTGTACACGCAGGGTGTCTCGCCCGAGCTCGACTTCTCGCACATCGACGACATCCGCGCGACCGTCGAGCATTGCAATCAGATCCCGGTGCACCCGCGTCACCCGTATGTCGGCGATTTGGTCTACACCTCGTTCTCTGGGTCGCACCAGGATGCGATCAAGAAGGCGTTCTCTGCGCGCAAGGAAGGCGATGTCTGGGACATGCCGTACCTGCCGATCGATCCCAAGGATGTCGGGCGCAGCTACGAGGCTGTGATCCGTGTGAACAGCCAGTCCGGGAAGGGCGGCATGGCCTATCTGCTCGAAAGCGAGTACGGCATCGAAATGCCGCGCCGCCTGCAAATGGAGTTCATGCAGGCCGTGCAGCGCGTGATGGACGTGGCCGGCAAGGAACTCAGCGCAGCCGACCTCTATGCATTGTTCGAGCGCGAGTACGGTTTGAAGACGGTGCGTGCATTGCAGCACCGGGTGCTCGAGGAGCAAGGCGAGGGCGACGGCGCATCGGTTCTGTTGCGCGGCGACCTGCCGTGGGACGGCGAGATTCGCCCGATCGAAGGACGCGGCAACGGCCCGATCGACGCTTTCATCCACGCATTGACCGAAACCACGGGCCACACGGTGCGGGTGATCGACTACCACCAGCATGCCATCGGTGCGGGCGCGGATGCCCAGGCAGTCGCCTACCTCGAACTGCGGGTCGACGAGTCGCAGACGCTGTTTGGCGTCGGTATCGATGCCGACATCATCTCGGCGTCGCTGAAGGCCATCGTCTCGGGCCTGGAGCGCGCACGGGGACGGGGCGCCCGCAGCGCACAATCGCTGGCCGAGCCGGCCTGAGAGCCACGACACAGGAGATCCACGATGACCGACCAACTGATCATTTTCGACACCACCCTTCGCGACGGAGAACAGTCGCCCGGTGCCTCCATGACGCGCGACGAGAAGATGCGCATCGCCAAGCAACTCGAGCGGCTCAAGGTCGACGTGATCGAAGCCGGCTTTCCGGCGAGTTCCAACGGCGACTTCGAGGCGGTGCGTGCCATCGCCAATGTCATCAAGGACTCGACCGTGTGTGGACTCTCGCGTGCCAATGACCGGGACATCGCGCGTGCAGCCGAGGCGCTCAAGGGCGCCGCGCGCGGACGCATCCACACCTTCATCGCAACCTCGCCGCTGCACATGGAGAAGAAGCTGCGCATGAGTCCCGACGAGGTGTTCGAGCAGGCGAGGCTGGCGGTGCGCTTCGCGCGCAACCAGATCGGCGACGTCGAGTTCAGCCCCGAAGACGGCTATCGCAGCGACATGGACTTCCTGTGCCGCGTGCTCGAGGCCGTGATCGCCGAAGGCGCGACCACCATCAACGTGCCCGACACCGTGGGCTATGCGATTCCGGAGTTGTACGGCACCTTCATCAAGACCTTGCGCGAGCGCATCCCGAACAGCGACAAGGCCATCTGGTCGGTGCACTGCCACAACGACCTGGGCATGGCGGTGGCCAACTCGCTGGCCGGCGTGAAGATCGGTGGTGCGCGCCAGGTCGAGTGCACGATCAACGGGCTCGGCGAGCGCGCCGGCAACTGCTCGCTGGAAGAGGTCGTGATGGCCGTGCGAACGCGCCGCGACTACTTCGGGCTCACGATGAACATCGAGCCGCAGCACCTCGTCGCGGCCAGTCGCATGGTGAGCCAGACCACCGGCTTCGTGGTACAGCCGAACAAGGCCGTGGTCGGTGCCAACGCCTTCGCGCATGCTTCGGGCATCCACCAGGATGGCGTGTTGAAGGCGCGCGACACCTACGAGATCATGCGCGCGGAGGACGTGGGCTGGACGACCAACAAGATCGTGCTGGGCAAGCTCAGCGGCCGCAATGCGTTCAAGCAACGCCTGCAGGACCTCGGCGTCACGATGGAGAGCGAGGCCGACATCAACGCCGCTTTTGCGCGCTTCAAGGAACTGGCCGACCGCAAGAGCGAGATTTTCGACGAGGACATCCTCGCGCTGGTCAGCGACGAGGAGACCTCGCACGTTGGAGAGCAGTTCACGTTTGTGTCGCTGTCGCAGCACAGCGAAACGGGTGAGCGTCCGCAGGCGCAGGTCGTCTTCACAGCCAACGGCACGGAGGTCACAGGCGCTTCCGACGGCAATGGCCCGGTTGATGCTTCGCTGAAGGCGATCGAGTCGCACGTGAAAAGCGGGGCGGAAATGGTGCTTTATTCGGTGAACGCGATCAGCGGATCCACCGAAAGTCAGGGTGAGGTGACGGTGCGTCTGCAGAATGCCGGCCGGGTCGTCAACGGCGTGGGTGCGGATCCCGACATCGTGGTTGCCTCGGCCAAGGCTTATCTGAGTGCGCTCAACAAGTTACAGAGCCAAGCTGAGAGAATTGCGGCGCAGGGATAGGTTTGAGTGCTTTCCTTTTATTTCGATTGAAGAAGGGAACGCAAGTAACTGATATTGCGTATCTTTTTGTATTTGGATAGACTGCGGCTCTCTTTCCTCGCCGCTGGAGTTATTTAATGCCCGAAGCCCGTCTTCATCGAGTTTCCCGCCAGCGGTTTCTGCCCGCATTCCGCCTGATCGCCGTCGCGCTGTGCGCCACGGCGTTTTTCTTGCCTGCCGCGCAGGCCGCCAAGAAGCAGGCGCCAGCCGCCAAGAAGTCGCTTGCTGCCGCCCCGGCGAAGCAGAAGGCCGGTGGCGGCAAGCCGGTCGCGAGCAGCAAGGCGGCGAGCAGCAAGGCGGCGCGCAGCACGGCGGTCGCTCGCAGCAGCAAGGCCGACCGCACGGTGAGCGGAGGCCGCAACGTGGTCGCCACCTTGCGCAAGCGCAATGGCAAGACGGTGGTTGCCGTTCAGCGCCAGTCGATGGTGCGTGTGGTCGAGGCGGCGCCGCCACGGCTTTCCTACGGCCAGCTTGCCGGCCTGCACAGTGCCGAGGACGTGCTCGACCTGAAGTCGAGCGTGGCGCTGGTGATCGACCAGGACACGCGCGAAGTGCTGTTCAGCAAGAACGATCACGCGGTGCTGCCGATCGCATCGATCACCAAGCTCATGACCGGTCTGCTGGTCAGCGAGGCCCGTCTGCCGATGGAAGAGCCCATCATGATCACGCAGGACGACGTGGACACCGAAAAGGGCAGTCGCTCGCGCCTGAAGGTCGGCACCGTCCTGTCGCGCGGCGAACTGCTGCACCTGGCCTTGATGTCGAGCGAGAACCGGGCGGCCCATGCACTCGGGCGCACCTATCCGGGCGGCCTGGCGACCTTCGTGAGCATGATGAATGCGAAGGCCAAGCTCATCGGCATGAAGGACACGCGCTACGTCGAGCCGACGGGCCTGTCGAGCCTCAACCAGTCGAGCGCGCAGGATCTCGCGTTGCTTGTCAATGTCGCCTCGGCCGATGCCACCGTGCGCCAGCTTTCCACCTCCCCGGACTACCAGGTCGAAGTCGGCAACCGCATGATGCAGTTCAACACGACCAACCGTCTGGTGAAGAACCCGGACTGGGAAATCGGCCTCCAGAAGACCGGCTACATCTCCGAAGCGGGCCAGTGCCTCGTGATGCAGACGCGGATCGCCGGGCGCAAGCTCATCATGGTGTTTCTCGACTCGGCCGGCAAGCTGAGCCGCATCGGCGACGCCGAGCGCGTACGACGCTGGGTCGAGACCACGCACCTCATGTCGCCTGCCGCCCACCATCACCAGCAGGGCGTGACGGTCGGCGCCGCCGGCTGATCCGCCCGCCTGAACGTATCAGCCCGTCATTGTCGCGGGCGATGCCGTATTGGCGAGCCTTCGACAGCTCCCGCTCCAGCGCAGGCAACTGCGTGATGCTGTTGCGGGTGTGGCCGGCCAGTCCGGTGCGCGTGGCGTAGCTGCGGACGCGCTGCGGATCGTCTGCGGCCAGAAACAGCTTCCCTGTGGACGTGAGATGCAATGGAGCCCTCCCGCCGATGGCACGCACCACCTGCATGCCCGAACGCTCGCTGTAGGCACGCTCGATGTAGACGATCTCATCGCCTTGGCGCATGCTGAGGTTGACCGGCTGCTGCGTGAGCTTGTGCAGTTCGCGCATCGGTGCCAGCGCGGCGTCACGCACGTTGAGTCGGCCCTTCACCAGATTGCCAAGTTCCAGCAGGCGCATGCCGAGACGGTAGTTCCCGGCCTCGGGACGGTCCACAAACCGCCCGACTGCGAGATCGTTGAGGATCCGGTGCGTCGTCGATGGGTGCAGGCCGGTCTTCTCGCTGATTTCCTTGAGGGAGATCGCCTCTTCGCGTGAGGCCAGCACGTCGATGAGCGCAAACATGCGCTCGATCACCTGAATGACGGGTGTGGCGGGAACGTCGGATTGTGGTTTTCTCATGGACGGCAGAATGGTTGAAGCGTGAACGATTTTACTTTGTGAAATCGCTCCGCGCTTGCCAACGGCCGTCGACCAGCAATTCGTGAGGGCTGTAGCGCGCCTTGTAGTTCATCTTGGCGCTGCCTTCGATCCAGTAGCCGAGGTAGACATGCGGCAGGCCGAGCGTGCGCGCCTGCGCGATCTGCCACAGCACGCCGTAGTTGCCGTAGCCCGCGCCTGCCTCGGGCTCGTAGAAGGTGTAGACGGCGGAGAGCCCGTCGTTGAGCACATCGAGGATCGACACCATCTTGAGCGCGCCGGCGGTGCCGTCGGCCAACGTCTCGCGAAACTCCACCAGACGCGAGTTGACACGGCTCTGCAGCAGGAACTGGGTGTACTGGTCGATGCTGTCGTGGTCCATGCCGCCGCCCGCGTGTCGGCCGTTCTGGTAGCGCAGGTAGAGTTGGTAATGCTCGGGCACGAAACACAGCTTGAGCACGCGGGCCTGGAGGCTGCCGTGTCTGGCGATTGCCCGCCGCTGGCTGCGGGTCGGCTCGAATTCGTTGACCCGCACGCGCAGCGGCACGCAGGCTCGGCAGCCGTCGCAGTAGGGCCGGTAGGTGAACATGCCGCTGCGGCGAAAGCCCGCCAGTACCAGATCGGAATACGCGTCGTTGTGGATCAGATGGCTCGGCGTGGCGACCTGCGAGCGCGCCTGGCGGTCCGGCAGGTAGCTGCACGGGTAGGGCGCTGTCGCGTAGAACTGCAGCGTGTGGAGCGGGAGATCCTTGAGGTGCGTCACGTCGGTCGGGAGGGTCGCGCGGACAAGAGTTCGTTCCAGTATACGGGGGCGAAATTCCACGCGGGCCCGGGTCGCAGGCGCGCTTTCGCGACATGCTCGACAAAGTCGGCCCGCCGGATTTCTGCCGCGCCGAGACTGGCCAGGTGCACTGTGTTCTGTTGGCAATCGATCATCGGCAAGTCGTGCTTCCGGCAGAAACCCACCAGTGCGGCGAGTGCGACCTTCGAAGCGTCCGGCCGGTGCGTGAACATCGATTCGCCGAAGACGGCCTGGCCGATCGACACGCAATAGAGCCCGCCCGTCAGTTTGCCGTCGACCCAGGTCTCGACGCTGTGCGCATGACCGGCCGCGTGCAGCGCGCCGTACGCCGCGATCATGTCGGGCACGATCCAGGTGCCTGACTGGCCGGCGCGCGGTGCGGCGGAGCAGGCGTGAATCACCGCCTCGAAGTCATGGTCGAAGCGAATTTCGCAGCCTGCGTCCCGGCGGAAATGTTCGATCGTCTTGCGCAGCGACCGATGCAGGCGGAAGCGCGACACCTCGAGCACCATGCGGGGATCGGGGCTCCACCAGAGGATCGGCTGGTTGTCGCTGAACCAGGGAAAAATCGCGCTGCCGTACGCTTCGAGCAGCCGCTCCACGGTCAGTTCACCGCCGGCGGCCAGCAGGCCGGGCACCGGCTCGTCAGGACCCCAGGCCGACGCGGCCGCGGGCAGGGGTTCGCCGGGAGCGAGCCATGGAATTTGCATGGGTGCAGGTATACACGGCTTTGCACTTGCCTGACGGTCAAAAGGACTCGAGTGGCAGTCCGACGTAGTTCTCGGCCAGCGAGGTGGAAGCGGCGTGCGAGTTCACCAGGTAGTCGAGTTCGGCCTCCTGGATCTTCTGGCCGAACTCGCCGTTGTCCGGGAAACGGTGCATCAGCGAAGTGAACCACCACGAGAATCGCTCTGCCTTCCAGACCCGGCGCAGGCAAAGCTCGGAGTAGCGGTCGAGTGCCGAGGCGCTTTGCTCCCGGTAGAAGATCTCGAGCGCGCGCGAGAGATAGCCCACGTCGGCGGTCGCCAGGTTCAGCCCCTTGGCGCCGGTCGGCGGCACGATGTGGGCCGCATCGCCGGCCAGCAGCAGCCTGCCGAAACGCATCGGCTCCGCCACGAAGCTGCGCAGCGGCGCGATGCTCTTCTCGAGCGACGGGCCGGTCACGAGCCGCTCGCGTGCGGCCGGATCGAGACGTGACCGCAGTTCGTTCCAGAAGGCCTCGTCGCTCCAGTTGTCGACACGCTCCTCGGTTGGCACCTGCACGTAGTACCGGCTGCGCGTTTCGCTGCGCATGCTGCAGAGTGCGAAGCCACGCCCCGTGTTCGCATAGATCAGCTCGTGCGACACCGGGGGCACGTCGGCCAGCACCCCGAGCCAGCCGAACGGGTAGACCTTCTCGTAAAGGCGCAGTGCATCGGCTGGCACGCTGGCCCGGCTGATGCCGTGGTACCCATCGCAGCCTGCGATGAAGTCGCAGGCGATCTCGTGCGCGATGCCGTCCTTTTCGTAGCGCACGCGGGGCGTGGTCGTGTCGAAGCCATGCAGGCTCACCGGCGCCGCGTTGTACACGGTGTCAAGGCCGGCGGCCGTACGGGCTTCCATGAGATCACGCGTGACCTCGGTCTGGCCATACACCGTGACTTGTTTGCCGTGGGTCAGGCCGTGCAGGTCGATGCGATGGCGCGCCCCCTTGAACAGCAGTTCGATGCCGCCGTGCGGCAGGCCTTCGGCGTGGGCTCTCGCGTCGACGCCGGCCTGCTCCAGCAGGTCCATCGTCACCTGCTCGAGCACGCCCGCGCGGATCCGGCCCAGCACATAGTCGCCGTTCTGGCGTTCCACGATGATGTTGTCGATACCGGCCCGATAGAGCAATTGGCCGAGCAGCAGGCCCGCAGGCCCGGCGCCGACGATGACGACTTGTGTTCTCACGCGATGTCTCCTGTAGCGCCCAAGGTTAGGGGTGTGGGCCGGGGTGCGGAAGCGTCATGGCGCGATGGTGTGCGATCATGAAAGCGGCTGCGCGATGATCGCGCAGCATGTTTCCGGGGCCACCGTCTTGACCATCGCCAAACCCGACTTCATCGAAGGCATTGCCAAGGGCATGGCCGTGCTGGAAAGCTTCGATACCGAACGCCAGCGGCTCAATGCCACGTTGGCGGCAGAGCGAGCCGGCCTCACCCGGGCGGCAGCACGGCGGCATCTGCTCACGCTGGCGCACCTCGGCTACCTCGAAACAGACGGCAGCTATTTCTGGATGGCACCCAAGGTACTCCGTTTTTCGGGCAGCTATCTGGCATCGTCGCGGCTGCCGCGCGCGCTGCAGCCGACGCTCAATCGACTCGCTGCGCAGACGCGCCAATCGTTTTCCGGCGTGGTGCTCGATGGCGAGGAGGTCGTGATCGTTGCACGCAGCGGCAACTACGGAACGCCGACCCGTGTGCTGGCTTACGGGCTGCATCTTGGCGCGCGGCTGCCGGCGCACGCCACCTCGACCGGCAGCGTGTTGCTCGCCGCACTCAGGGCGCCCGAGCTGAGCGCCTGGCTCAAAGGACGCCCGCTGCCGCGGCTGACGCCGCACACACTGACGCAGGCAAAGGCGTTGCGCCAGCGCATTGCGCAAGTGCGGGCCGACGACTACTGCATCGCCACCGAGGAGCATGAGCTCGGCGTGCAGGCGCTCGCGGTGCCCCTGCGCAACATGCAGGGCAGAACGGTGGCCGCGCTCAACGTGGTGCTGGCGGGCAGCCCGCGGCCGTTGCCCCAGTTGCAACGCGAACTGCTTCCGATCCTGTTCGATGCCGCACGAGAGGTTCGCGCGTTGCTGTGATGGCTTGAACCGGCGTTGAAAACAACGCTATAATTCGAGGCTTCGCGTATTCCTCGATAGCTCAGTTGGTAGAGCGCCGGACTGTTAATCCGTAGGTCCCTGGTTCGAGCCCAGGTCGAGGAGCCACCTACATGGCCCGCAAGGGCAAAAAAGCCTGC
>SEGN01000361.1 GCA_004211245.1 Variovorax sp. | reverse complement strand
TTTCCCACTGCCCGGGTCTCGCATCCGGAAACTGGCATGACCAAATTCGTCTTCGTCACCGGCGGTGTGGTGTCTTCCCTCGGCAAGGGAATCGCCTCCGCCTCGCTCGCCGCGATCCTTGAATCGCGCGGCCTCAAAGTCACCCTCATCAAGCTCGATCCGTACATCAATGTCGACCCCGGCACGATGTCGCCCTTCCAGCATGGCGAAGTGTTCGTCACCGACGATGGCGCCGAAACCGACCTCGATCTGGGCCACTACGAGCGCTTCATCAACACGCGGATGCGCAAGGCCAACAACTTCACGACCGGCCAGATCTACAAGACCGTGCTCGAGAAGGAACGCCGCGGCGACTACCTCGGCAAGACGGTGCAGGTGATCCCGCACATCACCAACGAGATCCAGGAGTACGTCAAGCGCGGCGCCGGCATCGGCACCGCGCACGAGGTCGACGTGGCCATCGTCGAGATCGGCGGCACGGTCGGCGACATCGAGTCGCTGCCCTTCCTCGAAGCCGTGCGCCAGATGAGCCTGCGCATGGGACCCAACAACGCCGCGTTCGTCCACCTGTCCTATGTGCCGTGGATCGCCGCGGCCGGCGAACTCAAGACCAAGCCGACGCAGCACACCGCCAAGGAACTGCGCGCCATCGGCATCCAGGCCGATGCGCTCATCTGCCGTGCCGATCGCCCGATACCGCAGCACGAGATCACCATCGCCATGGTCGGCAAGTACGTGGACCTGTCGGACAGCTACAAGTCGCTGAACGAGGCCTTGCGCCATGCCGGCATGAAGAACCATGCGCGGGTGAAGATCGACTACATCGACTCGGAAACCATCACGCCGCAGGACGTGTCGCGGCTGGCCAAGTACGACGCCATCCTCGTCCCGGGCGGCTTCGGCCAGCGCGGCGTCGAAGGCAAGATTTCCGCGGCGAAGTTCGCACGCGAGACCAAGGTGCCCTACCTTGGCATCTGCCTCGGCATGCAGGTTGCGACGATCGAATACGCGCGCAACGTGGCCGGCCTCAAGAACGCCAACAGCACCGAGTTCGAACCCGACACCGCCTGCCCGGTGATCGCGCTGATCACCGAGTGGAAGGACAGCGATGGCACCGTGAAGACGCGCACCGAGAAATCCGATCTCGGCGGCACCATGCGCCTCGGCGCGCAGAGTTCGGACGTCGCGCCGGGCACGCTCGCCCACAGCATCTACGGCGACGTGGTGACCGAGCGCCACCGCCATCGCTACGAGGCCAACGTCAACTACCTCGACGACCTTCGCCGCGCCGGACTCGTGATCTCGGCGCTCACCCAGCGCGAGCACCTGACCGAAATCGTCGAGCTGCCGCAGGACGTGCACCCCTGGTTCGTCGGCGTGCAGTTCCACCCCGAGTTCAAGTCCACGCCCTGGGGCGGCCATCCGCTGTTCAACGCGTTCATCAAGGCCGCGCTCGACCACCATGCGCTGGGCGAAGGCGCCAGGCCCGTCATGAAGGTTGTCGCATGAAGCTCTGCGGATTCGACGTCGGGCTGAATCAGCCGTTTTTCCTGATCGCCGGCCCGTGCGTGATCGAGTCGGAGCAATTGCAGATGGACACGGCCGGGACGCTGAAGGAAATCACCGCGTCGCTGGGCATCCCGTTCATCTTCAAGAGCAGCTTCGACAAGGCCAACCGCTCGTCGGGCACCACTTTCCGCGGCCCGGGACGCGAGAAGGGTCTGGAGATACTGGCCAAGGTGAAGCACGAGCTCGGCGTCCCGGTGCTGACCGATGTGCACACCGAGGACGACATCACCGAGGCGGCCAAGGTGGTCGACGTGCTGCAGACGCCCGCCTTCCTCTGTCGCCAGACCGACTTCATCCGCGCGGTTGCGCAGTCAGGCAAGCCGGTCAACATCAAGAAGGGCCAGTTCCTCGCGCCGCACGACATGAAGAACGTGATCGACAAGGCGCGCGCCGCGGCGAAGGAAAAGGGCCTCGACGAAGACAGCTTCCTGGCCTGCGAGCGCGGTGCGAGCTTCGGCTACAACAACCTCGTCTCGGACATGCGTTCGCTCTCGATCATGCGCGAGACCGGCGCACCCGTGGTGTTCGACGCGACCCATTCGGTGCAGTTGCCCGGCGGCCAGGGCACGAGCTCCGGCGGCCAGCGCGAGATGGTGCCGGTGCTGGCGCGCGCCGCCATCGCGGTGGGCGTGGCCGGCGTCTTCATGGAGACGCATCCCGACCCGGCCAGGGCGATGAGCGACGGCCCGAACGCCGTGCCGCTCAAGCACATGAAAGCCCTGCTCGAGACGCTCGTTGCGCTCGATGCAGTCACCAAGAAGAACGGTTATCTGGAAGACAGGTTTCAAGCATGAGCAGTGGATACGTCATCGCACACGTCGAAGTCACCAACCCGACGCAATACGAGGAATACAAGAAGTGGTCGACCGTGGCCATGCAGGCGCACGGCGCCGAAGTCTGCGTGCGTGGCGGCCAGGTGCAGCCACTCGAAGGCGACTGGGCGCCCGCGCGCGTGATCGTGCTCAAGTTCCCGAGCTTCGAGAAGGCCAAAGCGTTCTACGACACGCCCGAGTACCTGAAGGCACGCGAAGCACGCGCCGGCGCGGCGGTCATGAACATGATCGCGGTCGAAGGCGTTTGAACAGATTTTCGTTTTGAGAAAGAAGAAGCAATGAGTGCAATCGTAGACATCGTCGGCCGCGAAATCCTCGACAGCCGCGGCAATCCCACCGTCGAATGCGACGTGCTGCTGGAGTCCGGCACCATGGGCCGCGCGGCAGTGCCGTCGGGCGCTTCCACCGGCTCGCGCGAAGCGATCGAACTGCGCGACGGCGACAAGGGTCGCTACCTCGGCAAGGGCGTTCTGAAGGCCGTCGAGAACATCAACACCGAGATTTCCGAATCGGTGCTCGGCCTCGATGCGAGCGAACAGGCTTTCCTCGATCGCACGCTGTGCGACCTGGACGGCACCGACAACAAGGCCCGCCTCGGCGCCAACGCCACGCTGGCGGTCTCGATGGCCGTGGCGCGCGCGGCGGCCGAGGAGTCGGGCCTGCCGCTGTACCGCTACTTCGGCGGCATGGGTGGCATGCAGCTGCCGGTGCCGATGATGAATGTCATCAACGGCGGCGCACACGCGAACAACAGCCTGGACATCCAGGAGTTCATGATCATCCCGGTCGGCGCCAAGAGCTTCCGCGAAGCGGTGCGCTACGGTGCGGAAACCTTCCATGCGCTGAAGGCCATCCTGCACGACCGCGGCATCAGCACGGCGGTGGGCGACGAAGGCGGCTTTGCGCCGAGCGTCGCAAGCCACGAAGCCGCGATCCAGCTGATCCTCGAAGCGATCGACAAGGCCGGCTACGTCGCCGGCGAACAGATCGCGCTGGGCCTCGACTGCGCAGCGAGCGAGTTCTACAAGGACGGCCATTACGTGCTGGGCGGCGAGAACCTCACACTGTCCGCCGAAAACTGGACCGACATGCTGGCGACCTGGGTCGACAAGTACCCGATCATCAGCATCGAAGACGGCATGCACGAAGGCGACTGGGACGGATGGAAGCACCTGACCGAGCGCCTGGGCAAGCGCGTGCAGCTGGTGGGCGACGACCTGTTCGTCACCAACACCAAGATCCTGCAGGAAGGCATCGACCGCGGCATTGCCAATTCGATCCTGATCAAGATCAACCAGATCGGCACGTTGACGGAGACCTTCGCCGCGATCGAGATGGCCAAGCGTGCCGGCTACACCGCCGTGATCAGCCACCGCTCGGGCGAGAC
>SEGN01000360.1 GCA_004211245.1 Variovorax sp. | reverse complement strand
TCGAGGTTGTCGCGCACGTGCACCGCCGGCGGCAGGAAGCCGACCTCCTGCGCGAACTTGCGGCGCACACCCTTGATGCGCGTGAGCAGGTCGCCGGCGCGGTTCTTGTCGACCAGCGCGATCAGGCGGTAGCCGAGCTCCAGGCCGAGCAGGTCGACCGGCTGCAGGTCGTCCCAGCTGGCCTCGGCATCCGCGGCCGGCGCGGGTGGCGGCGCATCCGCTGCGGGCGCCGGGCGTCGCGAGATCACCCAGGCGGCGTAACCCAGCACCGCGGCGATGGCCAGGAACACCACGTGCGGCATGCCCGGGATCACGCCGAGCAGGCCGAGGATGCCGGCCGTCAGGCCCAGCACGCGTGGCGAGGTGAACAGTTGCGCCACGATCTGCCGGCCGACGTCTTCCTCCTTGCCCACGCGCGAGATCACCATCGCCGCAGCCACCGAGATCAGCAGGCCCGGGATCTGCGCCACCAGCGCATCGCCCACCGCCAGCAGCACATAGGTGTCGGCCGCCTTGCCCACCGCCAGGCCGTGCTGGAGCACGCCGATGGTGAAGCCGCCGATCACGCTGATCACCAGGATCAGGATGCCGGCGATCGCGTCGCCGCGCACGAACTTGGAGGCGCCGTCCATCGCGCCGAAGAAGTTGGCCTCCTCCGCCACTTCGAGGCGCCGGCGGCGAGCTTCCTTCTCGTCGATCACGCCGGCGTTGAGGTCGGCGTCCACCGCCATCTGCTTGCCGGGCATCGCGTCCAGCGTGAAGCGGGCCGACACCTCGGCGATGCGCTCGGCGCCCTTGGTCACCACCACGAAATTGATGACCACCAGGATCGCGAACACGATCAGGCCCACCGCGAAGTTGCCGCCGATGAGGAAGTGGCCGAAGGCTTCGATGACCGCGCCGGCCGCGCCCGGGCCAGTGTGGCCCTCGAGCAGCACCACGCGTGTGGAGGCCACGTTGAGCGACAGCCGCATCAGCGTGGTGAGCAGCAGCACCGACGGAAAGGCCGCGAAGTCGAGCGGCCGGATCATGTAGGCCGCGACCATCATCACCATCAGCGCGACTGCGATGTTGATCGTGAAGAAGGTGTCGAGCAGCCATGGCGGGATCGGCAGCACCATCAGCGCGAGGATGGCGACGACGAGCAGCGGCGCCGCAGCGCGCTGGAACATCGCGCCCTGCGTTCCGAACCACTGGCGAATCAGGAGCGGGTTCATGCGGCGGTGCCTTCGGTGGATGGCTTCTTGTTCAGCGGGTCGAGTTCGGGCGGCACGAAGGGCTCCGGCACGGTCTGCGGCATCGGCGCCTCACCGCGCAGCGCGGCCTTGAGGCGGTACACGTAGGCCAGCACCTGCGCCACGGCGGTGTAGAGGCTGGCGGGAATCGGCTGGTCGATCTCGGCATGGGCGTAGAGCGCGCGCGCCAGCATCGGCGACTGCACCACCGGGATCGAATGTTCCTTCGCGATGTCGCGGATCTTCATGGCCAGCAGGTCGGCGCCCTTGGAGATGACCTGCGGCGCGCTCATCTCCTTCTCGTCGTAGCGCATCGCCACGGCGAAGTGGGTCGGGTTCATCAGGATGAAGTCGGCGCGCGGCACCGCGGTGATGCTGGCGCGCTGCGCCATGTCGCGCGCATTGCTGCGCTGGCGTCCCTTGGTGTGCGGATTGCCGTCGGCTTCCTTGTGTTCCTGCTGGATTTCCTGGTGCGACATCTTGAGCTTGGCGCGGTGGAAGTGGCCCTGCAGCGGCACGTCCACCAGCGCGGCGGCCAGCACCACCAGCAGCACCAGGCTCAGGCCCGTCACCAGCCAGTTGCCCAGCGCGGCGAGGCCGGCCGGCGAATGCTGCATGCCGAGCTGCGCGATGGTGTGCAGCGAGCCCGCCGCGAACAGGTAGCCGACGGTGCCGAGCAGCCCCGACAGGAACACCAGCTTGGCGACGTTGACGAGTTGCTGCTTCGACAGCAGGTTGCCGATGCCCGACAGCGGATTGAGCCGGCTCAGGTCCGGCGTGATCGACTTGAGGCTGGCGACCCAGCCGCCGGCCGCCACGGTGGTGGCGATGGCCGCGAAAAGCACGATGGCCGCGAACACCGCGCAGGCGATCAGGCCCAGCGTGCTGTAGTCGGTGAGCCGCGCCAGCATGTCGCGCGGCTGCTGGATGGTGGTGGCATTGAAGTGGAAGGCTTGCGCGAGTCCGGCACGCATGCGCTCGAACGCCGTCGGCGCCAGCAGCAGCAGCGCCACACCGCCCGTGCCGAGCACGGCCAGGTGCGGCAGGTCTTTCGAGCGCGCGGCCTGGCCGTCGCGGCGCGCTTGGTCGAGCTTGCGTTGCGTGGCGGGGAGTTGACGATCCTGGCTGCTGGACATGAGGGGCTTCGGAAGTGCCCTTCATTGTCCGGAGCGGGGGCGCTTTCGAAGCGCCGATAAGCGGCTGCGGTGCCGGTCAATTCCCCGGGCTGGCCACCTTCTCGGCAGCGGCCGCCTTGCGGTCGCGCTGCACCTGGTCGGTGATGGCCTTCACCGCGTCGGGCGCGTCCATGCGCGCCGTGCCGAGCAGGCGCGATTCGGCTTCGCGCGTCAGCACCGTGATGCTGATGCGCCGGTTCACGGGCGAGAGCGGGTTGGCCTTGTCCATCAGGTCGCTCGCCGCCAGTCCGACCACACGCACCAGCTTGTCGTCGGGCATGCCCGAAGCCACCAGTTCGCGGCGCGAGGCGTTGGCCCGGTCGGCCGACAGCTCCCAGTTGCCGTAGCCGCGGTCGCCGTTGCCGTAGGGCAGGGCATCGGTGTGGCCGGCCAGGCTCACGCGGTTCTCGACACCGTTGAGCGAGGTGCCGAGGGCGCGCAGGATGTCGCGCATGTAGGGCTTCACCAGCGCCGCGCCGGTGTCGAACATCGGCCGACTTTGTGCATCGACGATCTGGATCTCGAGCCCGTCGGGCGTCACTTCGAGGCGGATCTGCGACTTGAACTCCTTGAGGATCGCGCTCTCCGTCATCAGCGTCTCGATCTTCTGGCGCAGCGTGGACAGGCGCTGCGCATCTTCCTTGGCCAGTTCGCGCCGGCGGTCCTGGTCGTTCATGCGCGCACTGTCGTTGTTCTGGCCGTTCGCCTTGCGCA
>SEGN01000359.1 GCA_004211245.1 Variovorax sp. | reverse complement strand
GCGATCGAGAAGACGCGCCTGGGCGCCTACCTGCGCGCCGGCACCGAGAACCCGCGGCTGGTGGAGGCCTTCGGCATCAACGTGCCGCTGATGATCACGCTCACCTATGCCTTCGGCGCCGGGCTGGCGGCCTTCGCCGGCGTGCTCGCGGCGCCGGTGATCCAGATCTCTCCGTTGATGGGGCAGAACCTCATCATCATCGTGTTCGCGGTGGTGGTGATCGGCGGCATGGGCTCCATCATGGGCGCCATCCTCACCGGCCTGGGCCTCGGCGTGATCGAGGGGCTCACCAAGGTGTTCTATCCCGAGGCTTCGTCCACGGTGGTCTTCGTGATCATGGTGGTCGTGCTCTTCATCCGACCTGCCGGCCTGTTCGGCAGCGAGAAGTGAGGCGCGCGCCATGAAGAAGATTTCCTTCGCCGTCTACGGCCTCCTGCTGCTGGCACTCATCGCCGCGCCGTTCTACTTCTCGATGATCACGCTGGCGCTGGCGCAGATGATGTTCTTCGTGGCGCTGCAGGCCAAGTTCACCGGCGGCGAGGACGGCCTGCAGGGCGTGCCGCGCGGCAAGCTGTTCGGCCTGGTCGACCTCGGCAACGACCTCACGATGTACTACGTCGCGCTGGTGATCGTGGTGGCGGCGTTCCTGCTCATCGCGCGCACCGTGCATTCGCCCTTCGGCCAGGTGCTCAAGGGCATCAAGGAGAACGAGCCGCGCGCCATCTCGCTGGGCTACGACGTCAACCGCTTCAAGCTGCTGGCCTTCGTGATCTCGGCGGCGCTGTCGGGCCTGGCGGGGTCGCTGAAGACGCTGGTGCTGGGCTTCGCGTCGCTGTCCGACGTGCACTGGACGGCGTCGGGCGGGGTCATCCTGATGACGCTGGTCGGCGGGCTGGGCACGCTGTCGGGGCCGGGTTCAACACGCTCGGCGAGTCGGTCACCATGGTCACCGGCCTGATCTTCGTGATCTGCGTGCTCGCGTTCCGAAAGGGCATCATGGGCGAGATCATCGGCTTCATGGACCGCCGGCGCGGCAAGCGCCACTGAGATGTGGCAGCCCGCGTCGCGATACCCCGATCCGGCCTGCCAGGTCCTCGATGAACGCTTCGCGAAGTACCTGATGTTCAATGCCGCCATCGAGCGGCTGGCCACGGGTTTTCGCTGGGCCGAGGGGCCGGTCTGGTTCGGCGACCAGCGAAGCCTGCTCTGGAGCGACATACCCAACGACCGCGTGATGCGCTGGGACGAGGCGAGCGGCGCCGTCAGCACGTTTCGCCAGGCCTCGAATTTCGCCAACGGCCACACGCGCGACCGGCAGGGCCGGCTGCTGAGCTGCGAACACGGCACGCGCCGCGTGACGCGCACCGAGTACGACGGCCGCATCACGGTGATCTGCGACGGCTTCGATGGCAAGCGCCTCAATTCACCGAACGACATCGTGGTCAAGTCCGACGATTCGATCTGGTTCACCGATCCGCCATTCGGCATCCTCGGCCACTACGAAGGTCACGCGGCGGCGCAGGAACTGCCGACCAACGTCTACCGCGTCGACGGCCGCACCGGACGGGCAACGGTGGTCACAAGCGAAGTGAACCGGCCCAACGGCCTGTGTTTCTCGCCCGACGAGCGCCGGCTCTACGTGGTGGAGTCGGGTACGACGCCGCGCCGCATCCGCGTGTTCGACCTGAGCGACGACGCAACGCGACTGCTCAACGACCGCGTGTTCCTCGAGGCCGCGGACGGCGGCCAGCCCGACGGCTTCCGCTGCGATGTCGACGGAAACCTCTGGGCCGGCTGGGGCACCGGCGACGGGCAGGACGGCGTGAGGGTGTTCGCGCCCGATGCCACGCCGATCGGTCACGTCGCGCTGCCGGAGCGCTGTGCGAACCTGTGCTTCGGCGGCGCTGCGCGCAACCGCCTCTTCATGGCGGCGAGCCAGTCGCTCTACGCGCTGTACGTCAACACGCAGGGCGCTGTGACCCTGTGAGTCTCAGCCCAGAACTTGCCGAGCCATCATGCGGGCGAGTTGGTCGATGGGTGGCGGTTGCACAGGCAAGTTGTCCAGCGCGCCGTCGATCACAAGGTTAGCAAGCCCGTGCGCCAGGCTCCAGCCGGTCAGGGCCAGCGCAGGGCCATTGGCCGGTGCGAAGGCGGTGGCCGCCGTGAGCAGCACGCCAAACGCCTCTTCCGCCGCGCGCTGCAATCCCGCGAACTCGGATTTGCGCGCCAGCAGCGGTCCGAACATCAACCGAAACCGCGCGGGCCGCGCACGCGCGAAATCGACGTAGGTTTCGCAAATTGCCATCAGGCTCTCGCGCGGCGTGTCTGCGCGGGATGCCCCCTCCATTGCGGCCGCAAGATTGGCGAAGCCGCGCTCGGCCACGGCGGCCAGCAGTCCGGTCAGGCTGGCGAAGTGGTGATAGGGCGCAGCATGCGAAACGCCCGCTGCCTTGGCCACCTCACGCAGTGTGAGCGCGCGCCCAGCGTCAGCGTTCAGCAGTGCTTCGGCAGCGTCGAGCAATGACGCCCGCAGGTCGCCATGGTGATAGGGCCGGGAAGATGGGTTTCGCGGAACTGGCATGGTGAGTATCTTGACATGAGAAGGATTGAGGGTAATCATGATCAATCTTTCTCATGTAAAGATAAGGGACTGACACCATGTACCACTTCGTTGTCCGGCAGAAGCTTCGGCGGGCCTTTCATGACATAAACGCCGGCGCCTACGGGCGCATCGTGCCGCAGTTCGCGCCCGTGCACCGCCACGTGATGTTCGGCAATCACGCGCTGGCCGGCGAGCGGCACACGCCGGCTTCGACGGCGCGCTGGTACTCGCGACTGGCCCGCGTGCTGCCCGGCCTGCATTTCGACATTGGTGTGATCGCGGTCACAGGCTGGCCCTGGCGCACCACGGCGACCGTGACCTGGAAAGATCGTTTCACGCTGCCCGACGGCAGCACCGGTTCCAATCAGGGCGTGCACGAGTTCGAACTGCGCTGGGGCCGCGTGCATGTCATGCAGGTGCATTGCGACACTGAACGTCTCGCGCACTATTGCGAGCGCATCGCGGCCAGTGGTCTGGCCGAGGCGGTGGCCGCGCCGATTGAAGACTGAGCGTCGTTCAGAGCTTCAGCGGTGCGGCATAGCCCGTCATTTCGAGGTAACCGCGCCCGACCGGCTTGCGGGTGCTGTCCAGCAGGTCGCTCAGTCCTTCCCAGTAGATCGCGCCGGTCGAACCGCGGCTGTCGAGTTCCTGATCGTCGAGCAGCGCCTTGACCGTGAAGCGGCCGGCCGGTGTGCGCACCGACCATTCAACGGGATAGCGGGCCTGGCTGCCGGGGCTTTGCCACTCGCGCAGCGGCTCGAACACCACCTCGCCTGGCGCGAAGGTGCGCAGCATGCCGTCGGTGCCGCGAAACGAGCCGCCGGCCCAGAGCGCACCGCCCGTTTTGTTGCGCAGATGGAAGGCGGTGAGCGCGCTGCCGTCGGCGAGATTCATGCCGATCCAGTCCCAGCCGACTGCATCGGGGTGCAGCAGCGCCTCGCTCCACTCGTGGTCGAGCCAGGCCTTGCCGCGCACGTCGAAGCGCTGGCCGCGCAGGGCGAGCTGCCCGGTCGTCGCCAGTTGCGGCTCGCTGTAGTAGTAGCTGGCCTGAGATGCGTCCGGACCCTTGCGCGAGAGGCCGGCGTTGCCCTGCAGCAGCACGGGTTGCGTCGGCGCGAAGCGCAGGTCGAGCGTGAAGTCGCCGGCAGGAATGCGCGCGCGGTAGCCGTCGGCGCCGCGTTCCAGCGACCAGTCGCGCAGCAGCACGCGCGTGTCGCGCTCGTCGGCCTCGGCCACGCCCATGCCGGCGCGCGCAATGCGCTGGTCGTGCAGCAGCTTGCCGCCGGCGAGGTCGGTCACCGCCGCGTGCGCGAACACCAGCTGCTTCGCGGCGAACGCGGAGCGCATGCCCTGCGTGTCGTCGACACGCGAGCGGAAGAAGGTGACCTGGTAGCCGAAAGTGCGCTCGCCCGCGTTGGCATGGCCGGTGATGTACCACC
>SEGN01000358.1 GCA_004211245.1 Variovorax sp. | reverse complement strand
GTGGCTGCGATCAGTTCGCCCTTCGGCTTTCACGGCAGCGTGACAGCGGGCGTCGTGAGCGCGGTCGGACGCGTGATCGGCGGCGCCGGCGAAATCCCGTTCATCCAGACCGATGTCGCTATCAACCCGGGCAGTTCGGGCAGCCCGCTCTTCAACAGCCGCGGTGAGGTGGTGGGCATCAACTCGATGATCTACAGCGGCAGCGGCGGCTACATGGGCCTGTCGTTCGCCGTGCCGATCAACCTGGCGATGCGCATCGCCGGGCAACTGCGCGACCACGGCGCCGTGCGCCGTGCCTGGCTGGGCGCGCAGTTCCAGGAAGTGACGCCGGCGCTGGCGCAGTCCTTCGGGTTGCCAGGGTCCACCGGCGCACTGGTCGTGCGGGTCGAGGCTGGCAGCCCTGCCCAGGCGGCGGGGCTCGCGCAGGGCGATGCGGTGCTGGCGCTGGACGGCAAGCCGTTGGCGCACTTCACCGACCTTCCGCAGGAGGTCGCGCAGCGCGCGGCGGGCAGTCGCATGCAACTGGAGGTATGGCGCCGTGGCGCGCACCGCACGCTGCAGGTCTCGCTGCGTGCACAGCCCGCGTCGCCCGAGAGCAGCTTCACCGCTGCGGCGCCAGAATGGAACGACGGGCTGGGCTTGAGCCTCGGTGACCTTTCGTCTGCCCAACGCCTGCAGCTCGGCCTGGACAGCGGCCTGATCGTGCGCGAGGCCGCCGGACTCGCGCGCAGCGAGGGCATCCGCGCGGGCGATGTCGTCGTGGCGTTGAACACGGCCAAGCTCTATCGCGTGGACGACTTCCGGCAAGGCGTGACGCAGGCGCCGCCTGGACAGACGGTCGCCCTGCTGGTCATGCGCGATCACCGGCTGGCCTATGTGGCGGTTCGCGTTCCCGTCACCCGCCGCGGCCGCTCCTGAGCGCCGCCCGATTTCACCCACCGCCTCAGCCATCTCATTGCAAGGACATTCACCATGAACCCCCTGGACACCACCGCCCGCCACGCACTGCAGCAGCAACTCGAGACGATGAAGCAGCAGGTGCTCGATGAGCTCCGCGCCTCGACGCCTTCGGCCCAGGCCGCGCTGGCCGGCGCCGATCACGAGGTCAAGACCCATGCCGACGAGGCCGAGTCCGAACGGGCGACCGAGGTGCAGATGGCCGAAGCCGATGTCGATCGGGCGCGTCTCGACGAGAT
This sequence comes from Variovorax sp., assembly GCA_004211245.1. GTDB lineage: Bacteria > Pseudomonadota > Gammaproteobacteria > Burkholderiales > Burkholderiaceae_C > Variovorax. The sequence goes on along the minus strand of SEGN01000358.1, from coordinate 6,271 downwards.
CGAGCATGCGCTCGCGCGCCTCGCGAGCGGCCGCTACGGCCTCTGCGAAGACTGTGGCGGCGAGATTCCCCGCGCACGGCTTCTGGCCCAGCCCACCGCGGTCCGCTGCACCGCTTGCCAGGCGACGGCGGAAGCGCGCGCCCGCCACTGAGGCGATGCACGCAACCCCCAAGCCGGTGCCGCAAACGCCCCGCCAGGACGGCGAAGCGGGCGAACCGCACAACGGACTCGATCGAGCGCTCCACGCGGCCTGGGGCCGGGTCGGCGGCGGCATGTCGCCTGCGGCGCTGATGCTGGCCTGGTCCGACTGGGCGGTGCATTTCGCCACCCAGCCCGGGCACGCGGCCGAGGTCGCCCTGCGCGGGGCCGCCCCGCGCGCCGAGCCGCTCGCGCACGATCCGCGGCTCTCCGCACCCGACTGGGCGGCATGGCCGTTCAGCCTCTACCGCGACGCCTTCGAGGCCGTCGGGCGCGGTTTGCTGGACCTCGTCCATGGCGTGCGCGGCGTGGACCGGCACCACGAGCAGCTGGTGGCCTTCACGGTGCGCCAATGGCTCGACATGGCCTCGCCCGCCAACGCCCTCGCGACCCATCCGCAGGTGCTGCAACGGACCGCCGCCACCGGCGGCGCCAACCTGCTCGCCGGCGCGGCCCATTGGGTGGAAGACTTCGGGCGCCAGGCCGCAGGGCTGCCGCCCGCCGGCGCCGAGGCTTTCAGGCCCGGGCACGCGCCGGCAACGCCGACGGTGCACGCCGAGCCGGTGCTCGTGGTGAGTGCTTGGATCATGAAGTACTACGTGCTCGACCTCTCGCCGCACAACTCGCTGGTGCGCTACCTGGTCGAGCGCGGCCACACGGTGTTCGCGATCTCCTGGAAGAACCCCGGCGCCGCCGATGCGCAGCTCGGCATGGCCGACTACCTGCGCCTCGGCATTCGCGCGAGCCTCGATGCCATCGACGCCGTGCTGCCGCGGCGCCGCGTGCACGCCGTGGGCTATTGCCTGGGCGGTACGCTGATGGCGATCGCCGCGGCGGCGATGGCGCGCGACCGCGACGACCGCCTCGCCTCGCTCACGCTGCTGGCCGCGCAGACCGATTTCACCGAGCCCGGGGAGATCGGCCTGTTCATCGACGAGAGCCAGCTCGCCTTCCTGGAGGACATCATGTCGCGCCAGGGCTATCTCGATTCGGCGCAGATGGCGGGCGCGTTCCAGGCGCTGCGTGCGGGCGACCTCGTCTGGGGCCCCATGGTGCAGAACTACCTGATGGGCGAGCGCATTCCCATGACCGACCTGATGGCCTGGAACGCCGACGGCACGCGCATGCCCTGTCGCATGCATGCGGACTACCTGCGCAAACTGTTCCTGGACAACGCACTGGCCGAAGGCCGCTATCTCGTGGACGGACGACCGGTGTCGCTCAACGACATCGATGTGCCCGTGTTCCTGCTCGGCACGCGCACCGACCACGTGGCACCGTGGCGCTCGGTCTACAAGTTCAGCCTGCTGTGCGACGCCGACCTGACCTTCGTGCTCACCGAAGGAGGTCACAACGCCGGCATCCTGAGCGAGCCGGGACATGCACACCGCAGCCACCGGGTGCTGCGGCGCCCGGCCAACGGCAGCTACATCGCGCCCGACGATTTCCTGCGCAGGTCGCGCGAGGTGGACGGATCGTGGTGGCCCGGCTTCGCGCAATGGCTGGCGGTGCGGTCGGGGCCACGACGCCGACCGCCGGCGATGGGTGCACCGCGGCGCGGCCTGCCGCCGCTGTGCGATGCGCCGGGCACCTACGTGCTGGGGCGGTGAGCGCAAGGGCCGCGAGCGCCGCCCGGACTCAGAGCGCCGGTCCCAGCCCGAGGGGTGCGGGTACGACATTGACGATGCGCGTGAAGAGCGCGGCGTACTCGAAATCCGCCACATGCCCGGTCAGCGGGTCGCGGTTCTCCGCGAAGGCCTTGTCCAGCTCGCGCCAGTCATCCTCGGTCAACACGCGCTCGGCCAGCGGCAGGATCTCGCGCTCCTCGAGCGCCATGTGGCCCAGGTAGAAGTCGACGTACTCGCCGACCGTTCGTTCGAACGCTTCGCGCCGCGTTTCGCCGAGCATCTCGAACGCGAGCAGCGCGTGCTCGACGTCGCGGATCCTGCGCTCGCCGCGCGCATGATCGCTGTCGAGCTTGTCGAGCAGGTCGCGCGAAATGGGCGTGCGGGCGCGCAGCCTGGGAAACAGCAGTTCGGTCTCCTTGCGGTGATGGCGCTTCTCGGGGAACTCGTCCACGTAGAAGAGCATGGCGCGCAGCGTCGCGAAATCGGGCAAGGTCTTCTGCTTGCGATGCTGCTCGAGCAGCCGGACGATGGACCGGAGCATGGCCGACAGCGCAGCGTGCTCCTGGCGAATGGTGCGAACGGTGGAATGGGTCATGGGCTCTTCCTCTGCAAGCCCCGAGGGTCGCGCTTTCGCGCTGCGCGGGCTTGCGCCAGATCAACCCCGCGCTCGCGCAGCTCCGGATACTGGAGCGATTCAATGCATTCATCGGAGTCGTGCCATGTACCAGCGAATCCTCGTACCGATCGACGGCAGTTCCACGGCCAGCCGCGGGCTGGACGAAGCCATCCAGTTGGCAAAGCTCACCGGCGGGCGCCTGCGCCTGCTGCACGTGATCGACGAGCTGTCGTTCGCGCTGGCGATGGACGCATACGCCGGTTACGCCGGAACCTGGCTCGAGGAGTTGCGCACCAACGCCGCCAAGCTTCTCCAGGCCGGGCAAGCCAGGGCCGCCGCGGCGGGTGTCGAAGCCGACACCGTGCTGCTCGACCGCTTCAAGGGCGCCGTGCACGATCAGGTCATCGCAGAGGCCGAAGCCTGCAAGGCCGAGCTGATCGTGATCGGCACGCACGGCCGCCGCGGCATCGGCCGCTGGGTGATGGGCAGCAGCGCCGAACACATCCTGCGCATGTCGCCGGTGCCGGTGCTGCTGGTGCGCGCGCCCGAAAGTGCCAGCGCCGAGCATGAGCGTTTCACGCTGCCCGTGGGCGTGCTCGCCAGCGCGTGAGCGCTCACGCGCCCGGTGACGTGGCGTGCCAGCGCGCCGCGATCCGGGCGATGTCCACCGGCTCCTGCGTGGACACCTCGATGGTCATGTTGAAAGGCACGCGCAACTCGGTGGCCAGCGCCTCGAAGCGGCGCCGCTCGGCGCTGCGCAGGAACGCGGCGTCCACGATCACCGGGTAGCCTGCCAACAGCGCGTCGCGGGCACAGGCGTGCAGCCGCTCGAACGTCCTGCGGGTCGCCTGCGCGCCGTAGAGATCGAGCCCGAGGCCGGCGGAGCGTGCCAGCGGGTCCAGGCCGTACAGGCGCTTGCGCTCCACGTCCGAGCGCAGCCGAACGGCGCCCGCGGCGCACAGCAGTTGCGCGGCGACGCTGGATTTGCCCGAGCCGGAAAAGCCATGCGTGATCAGCAGGCGGGCGCCGCCGGCAGCTTGCTGCGCCAACTGCGTGGCACAGGCCAGGTGGTCGGGCCGCACCGCATCCGTCGGACCTTTCGGCCCCAGGCCCGAAGCCAGGGCACGCACCAGCGCCCGGTACACCTCGTAGAAGCGCCACACCTGCAGACCGGCGTAGTCGCCGCTGTGCTGCAGCCATGCATCGAGGAAGCGGAATGCCAGGTCGGCGCGGCCGTGGGCCTTCAGGTCCATGGTCAGGAAGGCGACGTCGCTCATCACGTCGATCCAGCGCAGCGCCGGATCGAACTCGATGCAGTCGAAGGGCGTGAGTTCGCCGTCCACCAGCACCACGTTGGCCATGTGCAGGTCGCCGTGGCACTCGCGCACCGCCCCGCCCTGCTGCCGGTCGGTCCACGCCATGGACAGCGCCTGCTGCTGCTCCCGAAGCCACGCGCCCAGCGTGGCGAGGCGGCTGTCGACAGCCCGCTGCTCCAATGCCGCCAGCACGTCCGTCGCAGCGCGAACGACCCGCTCCGGGCTGCCGAAGTCCGACGTTGGCGACGCGCGTGGCGCACTTGCGTGCAGGGCGGCGAGCCGCTGCGCGAAGTCGTCCAGCTGAGGGGGCTGGAGCCGCCCGGTCGCCAGCAGATCGACCAGCAGCGACGAGGGCGGAAACCGCCGCATCCGCACCACGTGGTCGATGGCGGGGCCCTCGCCGCCGATGCGCGGTGCTTCGCGCGTGCCGCAGACCGGCGCCATGTCGATGTACAGCGTGGGCGCGTAGCGCTGGTTCAGGCGCAGTTCCTCTTCGCAGAAATGCCTGCGCGCCTCGACACTGCCGAAATCCACGAACGGCAGGCGCACCGGCTTCTTGAGCTTGAAGGCCCGCGTTGGCGTGAGCAGCACCCAGGAGATGTGCGTCTCGACCAGCGCCACCGGCTGCCCGGTCTGCTGCCGGAGCGCCGCGCGCAATGCGTCGATCAGGGTGGTGTCCATGCGTTGTGCCGTGTATCGGCTCCATGATGCCGGGAAACCGCGAGAAGGCGCCAGGTCGCCCACCCCGCGGGCAGCACGATCCACAGCGCCCACGGCGAGAACGTGCCCGGCAGCCCGAACAGGGTTCCCACCCCCGGCACGGCGGTGAGCAGCGCCCAGACCACGCAGACCCCGATCAGCAGCATGTGGAACACCTTGTTGGTGTGCGCGACGCGCGTGCCGGCGCCGCGAAACCACAGGAGCAGCAGCAGGTTGCCCAGCACGATGGAGCCGAGGCTGGCCATGCGCAGTTCTTCGTGCGTGGCGCCCAGCGAACGGCAGGCCCACTGCACCGCCACCACGCCGGCGAACACCAGCGCACCCATCGCGAACGCGCGCGCCGCGGAGGCCAGCGAGAACAGCGCGTCGTCGCGACGACGCGGCGGCACCGTCATGCTGTCGTCGGGCGCCGGCTCGGCCTCGAATACGAGCGAACAGGCCGGGTCGATCAGGAGCTCGAGCAGCACCACATGCAGCGGCAGCAGCAGCACTGGCCCGCCCATCACCACGGGGATCAGCGCCACGCCGACGATCGGCACATGCACCGCGAAGAGATAGCCCAGCGCCTTGCGCAGGTTGGTGAAGATGCGCCGGCCGGCGCGCACCGCCTCCACGAGCGAGGCGAAGTTGTCGTCCAGCAGCACCAGCGAGGCGGCTTCGCGCGCGACATCGGTGCCGCGCCGGCCCATCGCAACGCCGATGTCGGCGGCCTTGAGCGCGGGCGCGTCGTTCACGCCGTCGCCCGTCATCGCCACGATGTCGCCCTGTTGCTGGAGGGCCCGCACGATGCGCAGCTTCTGCGTGGGGTCCACCCGTGCGAACACCTGCACTGCGCGCACGCAGCGGCGCAGCGCCTCGTCGTCCATCACAGCGAGTTCGCTGCCCGTCAGCACCTGCGGCTGGCCGCCGTCGACCAGGCCGGCCTGCCGCGCGATCGAACGGGCAGTCAGCGCGGCGTCGCCGGTGATCATGACCACGCGCACGCCCGCGCGCCGGCATTCCTCGATGGCGCCGGGCACCTCCTCGCGCAAGGGGTCCATGAAGCCGAGCAAGCCCAGCGGTGCCAGCCGCAGGCCGTCGGGCAGCGCAGCGTCGTCGCCGGACGTCTCGGCGCGCCCTTGCGCCACCGCCAGCACCCGCAGGCCGACGGCGCTCCAGCGGTCGGCGGTTTCGTGCAGCAGGCGCATGCGGTCCGGCTCCGCCTCGCAGAGCGCGAGCACGGCCTCGGCGGCGCCCTTGACCGCGACCGTCCGCGCGGACACGCCGGGTGCCCGCCACCAATGCACGACATAGGGCGCACCGTCGCGGATGCCGCGGCGCGGGCCGGGCGTCCACGACGGGTCGACCTCGCCGACGCCGGCGGCCTGCGCCGTGGTGCGCACCGCCTGGTCCATGGGCTCGACGCCACCCGCGCTGCTGGCACGCAGGGCGCCCAGCAGCAGGGGTCGAAAACCGGCAGCCGGCCCGGCCGTGTCCACCCTGCATTCGGTGCTTCCGTCGTGCAGCATCGCCAGTGCCATGCGGTTGTGGGTCAGCGTTCCGGTCTTGTCCACGCACAGCACGGTGGTCGTGCCCAGCGCCTCGATGGCCTGCGGCTGGCGGGTCAGCACGTTCGACCTGGCGAGCCGCCAGCTGCCGAGCGCCAGCATCACGCTCCAGACGACGGCGAATTCCTCGGGAATCAGCGACATCGCCAGCGTCAGCCCGACGAGCAGGCCCTGCGTCCAGGAGCCTTCTCGCAGCGCGAAGACGGTGGCCGCAACGATGCAGGTGAAGGCGGCGAGCCATGCGAC
>SEGN01000357.1 GCA_004211245.1 Variovorax sp. | reverse complement strand
GCATTCTTGAAACGCTGCAGCCAGGTCGACTCGGGCTCGGAGGTGAGCACCATCTCCTTGTCCTCGTCCATCGTCAGCCACTCGATCGTGCTCTGGTTGGCCAGCAGCCGCAGCCGGTAGGCGCTTTCGATCTTGCTGATGTTGATGATGCGCAGCAACTCGCGCGCCAGCTGCGGGCTGTCTACCACGATGCCGAGCTCGGTGTTCTGTGTTGCCGAACGCGGATCCAGGTTGACCGAGCCGATGAAAAGCTTGCGCTTGTCGACCACAGCGGTCTTCGCATGGAGCCGGCCGAGCGACTTGCCGAACATGCCGAGCCGCTGGTTCTTCGTGGTGCGCGCCGGGCTCAACTCGTAGAGATCGACGCCGGCCGTCAGCAGCCGCTGCCGGTAGCGTGCGTAGCCGCTGTGCACCAGCGGCTCGTCGTTGGCGGCGAGCGAGTTGGTCAACAACGTCACGTTGACGTTGCGCTTGCGCAGCGACTCGAACGCCTCCATGCCGCGCTCGCCCGGCACCAGGTAGGGCGAGGTGAGCAGCACATCGCTTTCCGCCGTGAGCAGCTGCGTCCAGAAGCGCATGGTCACGCTGGTGGCCAGCGCCTCGTCGGCCGTCATGTAGCGCAGCTTGGCGGGCGGGTCGGCCACGGCGTTCGCGGGGCCCCACAGCAGTCCCATGCGGCCGGCGTCGAGCTCCTCGCCGATCGGGCCGTAGCCGAGCACGTCGGTCGGCGGAAGGATCACCTTGGGCGGCGGACCGGACATGCCGACGCGCTCGTCGAACTCCTCCGTCATCGCGGCGCGGCCGGAATGCGGCTTGACGATGCTGGCGATCGGGTAGACCTCCTCGCTGTTCCAGTAGTCGTCGAAGATGCCGGCCAGTTGCGGTACTACCTTGCCGACGACCACGGCGTCCATGTCGACGAAGTTCTGCGCGCTGTTGAGCAGGAAGTACTCGTCCGCGATGTTGCGCCCGCCTGCCACGGCCATCACGCCGTCGGCGATGAACAGCTTGTTGTGCATCCGGTGATTGAGCCGGTAGATGTCGAAGGCGGAGGCGATGAAGCGGCCCGCCAGCTGGTCGCGCGCGCAGCAGAAGGGGTTGAACAGGCGCACCTCGATGTTCGGCGTCGCCGCCAGCGCCAGCAGCAGTTGGTCGGTGCGCGCGGTGTAGAGGTCGTCCACCAGCAGGCGCACGCGCACCCCGCGCAGCGCCGCCTCCTTGAGGGTGCGCAACAGCAGCCCGCCGGCCCCGTCGTTCTCGATCACGTAGTACTGCACATCGAGCGAGCGCTGGGCACGCCGGGCCAGCTCGATGCGCGCGTCCAGCGAGTAGACGCCCAAAGGCATCAGCCGAAAGCCGGAATGCTCGCCGGGGGGTGTCGATGCAGCCACGATCTTGGCCAGCGCGGTGCCCGGGTCCGGCGCAAGCGCCAGCGTTTCCGGCATCCCGGTGCGCGGCGGCAGCGTGCCGCACGCGCCGAGCATGACCGCCAGCCCGATGGCGAGCATGCCCCGCAAGCTGCCGCGGACGCGGGGCCGGCATAAGATGTTGCCTATCTGTTCGAAGGAATTGGCCATGACGATGCGGTTCAATCAGTTGCTTGCGTGGGTGCCGATGATGCTCTGTTTCGGGGCTGCGACGCCAGCCATGGCGGCGCTCGACGTCGGCGAAGAGGTCGCACCCTTCACCGCGCCCGCGGCGCTGGCCGGCAAGCCCTTCACCTATTCGTTGTCGGAAGCGCTGGCCAAAGGCCCAGTGGTGGTGTATTTCTTTCCCGCGGCATTTTCGGTGGGTTGCTCGATCGAGGCACACGCTTTTGCCGACGCCATGGACCAGTTCGCAGCGCTGAACACCACGGTGATCGGTGTTTCTACCGATGACATGGAAACCTTGTCCAAGTTTTCCACGCAAGCCTGCCAGGGCAAGTTTCCGGTGGCGTCGGACGAAACCAAGGCCATCAGCAAGTCGTTCGACGCGATCATGCAGACGCGGCCCGATTACGCCAATCGCATTTCCTACGTGATCGCGCCGAACGGCGCCGTGGCCTCCTATTACCAGAGCCTGAACCCGTTCAAGCACGTCGAAAAGATGCTTTCGGCGGTCAAGGATCTGAAGAAATAAGTGTCCGGCGCCCTCACCGTCCGTCGGCTGCTGATCGACCTGGACGCACCGGTCGCGCGGCACTGGTGCGGCGGCGACGCGTTTTCCACCGCGCTGCTCAATGCCCTGTCGATGAGCTTTCCGGTCGGCGAGCAGTTCTTCATCGATGCCGTGCGGGCCGGCGTCGAAGCGCTTCCGGCCGAAAAGCAGTTGCACTGGCGCGAGGAAATCAGGGGTTTCATCGGCCAGGAGGCCACGCACCGGCGCATCCACCAGCGCTTCAACGATCATCTGGCACGCCACGGCCTCGTGGACGAGTGGACACCCCGTGTGGTCGAACGCCAGAAGCTGTTCGAGGGCACCGATCCCCGCCATGCCATTGCCGTGACGGCTGCCACCGAACACTTCACCGCCATGATGGGCGAATGGCTGCTGGCGCACCCCGACGCACTGGCCGGTGCAGAACCTCGCCTGCAAACGCTCTGGCTTTGGCACAGCGCCGAGGAAACCGAGCACAAGAACGCGGCGTTCGACCTCTACCGGGCACTCGACGGCGACCATGCCTGGCGCGTGCGCTGGTTCAAGCGGATCACCACGTCGTTCCTGCTCGACGTGGCGCGACAGACCGTCGCCAATCTCCGGCGCGATCGCACGCTGTGGCGCTGGAGCACCTGGCGCAGCGCGGCGCGGCTGCTGTTCGGGCGCGAGGGGCTGGTGCGCAGCAACGTCGGCCCCTGGCGTGATTACCTGCGTGCGGATTTCCACCCCACACAGCACGAAAGCGATCGATCCGCCCGTTGGCTCGCGGCCAACGCCGGTCAGTACACGCCGGTGCTCAACGCCGAACGCGCTGCAGGATGATCTCGGCCACCTGGTGCCCGGCCGAACGATCGGTGCACCTGGAGGTCACGCCTCCGTCGGCCCACTCGTCGTGTTGACCGCCACGCCCGCAGCCTGCGCCAGCTGAAAGCGCTGCAAAAGGCTGTGCAGCATTTCAGTCGACAGCCCGTGGATCACCAGCCGGTGCCCTGCCCGCAGGGTCGA
>SEGN01000052.1 GCA_004211245.1 Variovorax sp. | reverse complement strand
GGCATCACGATCCATGCCGATGAAGGGCCGCGGCTGCTCCGGAGCATGGGCGGCAAACCTGCCGTGATCCTGCGCAACCACGGCCTGCTGGCCTGGGGCCAGACGCTGCCCCAAACCTTCGCGATCCTCTGGACGCTGCAGCGCGCCTGCGAGATCCAGCTGGCCACCCTGTCGATGGGCGCCGCGATCCCGGTGAACGACGCGGTCGCGCAGCGCTGCACGCGCGATTCGCTGCAGTTCAATCCCGACCACGGTGCCGGCCAGGACATGTTCGACGCGCTGGTGCGGCAGGTGGATAGGCTCGACGACAGCTACAAACATTGAATTCATGAAGATCTGCATCTACGGCGCCGGCGCCATCGGCGGCTGGGTCGGCACTGCGCTGGCCCAGGCCGGTGAACGGATCAACGTGGTCGCGCGCGGTGCGACGCTCGAGACCCTGCAGCGCGACGGCCTGTCGCTGATGCGCGGCGACATTCGCACCCGGGTGCCGGTGCACGCAGTGGCCGACCCGGCCGAACTCGGCGTGCAGGATCTGGTGGTGGTGGCCGTGAAGGCGCCGGCGCTGGCGGGCGTGGCCGGACGCATCGGCCCCCTGCTCGGACCCGACACGATGGTGCTGGTCGCCATGAACGGCGTGCCCTGGTGGTTCCTGCAGGGCGGCTTCGGCGGCGACCTGGCCGGCACGCGCCTTGCCGCGGTCGACCCGGCGGGCGCCATTGCCGAGGCCATTCCGGACCGCCACGTGATCGGCGGCGTGGTGCACGCCAGCTGCTCGCTCGACGGGCCGGGCGTGGTGCGGCATCACTTCGGCAACGGGCTCATCGTCGGTGAGCCTTCGGGCGAGGCCACGCCGCGCGTCGAGAGGCTGCGGGCGCTCCTGGAGCGCGCCGGCATCCAGGCCACCGTATCGCCGCAGATCCAGAAAGACGTCTGGTTCAAGCTCTGGGGCAACATGACGGTGAACCCGATCAGCGCGCTGACCGGCGCGACCACCGACCTCATCATGGGCGACGAGCTGGTGCTGGGCTTCATCTCGGCCGTGATGCTGGAGGCCAAAGAGATCGGCGCGCGCATCGGCATCGCCATCACCGACAGCCCGGCCGACCGCCATGCCGTGACGCGCAAGCTCGGTGCCTTCAAGACGTCGATGCTGCAGGATGTGGAAGCCGGCCGTGCGGTCGAGCTCGATGCCCTGGTCGGCGCAGTGCGCGAGCTGGGGCAGCTGACCGGCGTGCCCACGCCCTTCACCGATGCGCTGCTGGGCATGGCCCGCCTGCAGGCCCGCCAGTTGGGCCTTTACTGACGCTGGTGACCATCGACGCGCCCACCTCCGTCGACGCCGTCTGGCGCCTGTGTCTGGCCATCGCCCGACGCCCGCCAGGTGGCCCGCTGCCGGCCGGGGTGGGCTGGCACGCCGCATCGGGGCACGCCCTCGAGGCCGCGTGGGCGCCGGAGGCGCACGCCATGTTCGACTTGCTGAAGCCGCTGCTCGACGGCTGCCCGGGCGAGGCGGGCTGGACGGTCGGCCAGCTCGGCCAAAGCCTGGACGGCTGCATCGCCACGCACACCGGCGACTCGTGCTTCGTCAACGGACCCGAAGGTCTGGTGCACGTGCACCGCCTGCGCGCGCTGTGCGATGCGGTGATCGTCGGCGCCGGCACCGCCGAGTTCGACAACCCGCAACTGACCACGCGCCGTGTGCCCGGACCGAACGCGACGCGCGTGGTGCTCGACCCGTCGCTGCGGGTGCCGGCCACGGCGCGCGTCTTCCACGATGGCCAGGCTCCGACGTTGCTGGTGTGCGGAGAAGACCGGCGCGCGGAGGCAGAAGCCCGGTTCGGCGCTGCGCGCGTCGTCACGGTGGCCCGGCAGGCCGACACGCGATGGCTGCCCTTGCCCGACGTGCTGCGTGCGCTGCACGCCCGCGGCCTGCGCAGGCTCTTCGTCGAGGGCGGCGGCATCACCGTCTCGGAATTCGTGCGCCAAGGCTGCCTCGACCGTTTGCACCTGATCGTGGCGCCGGTCGTCATCGGCGACGGGCAGCGCGGCCTGACCGTGCGGCCGGCGCGCGCGATGGGCGATGCGCTGCGGCCGCCGTCGCGCACCTTCGCGGTGGGCGGCGACGTGCTTTGGGACATGGACTTGCGGACGGCACCGATGCCGAACCCTAGCCCAGAAAGCCGATCAGCGCCGGGATGACCTGGTCGGGCGCCTCTTCCATCAGCCAATGGCCTGAACCCTTGACGATCACGCCCTGTACGTTCGTCGCCACCATCTTCCCCTGTTCGATCAGGAAAGCGCCGCCGGCCTTTTCACCGGACAGAACCAGCATGGGCATGGGCAATGGCGTTTTGCCCAGTTCGGCAAACTCGGCCGCGTCCTGCTCGAAAGCCTGGAAGTACGCGAAGCCCGCACGCATGCCGCCCGGTTGCGCATAGGCGCGCGCGTAGAGGCGGCGGTCGGCTTCGGGGATCGAGTGCTTCGGATCCGCGGCGAAATCGTTCCAGAAGTGCTCGAAGTAGATGCGCTCGCGACCCTTGACGAGCGCCAGCGGCGTGGGGCCGTGGAAATGGAAATGCCACAGGTCGCGCAGCAGCCATACGTTCTGCCACGCGCCGATGCCGGGCAGGAAGGCATCCATCAGCACCACCTTGTCTGTTTCGCCCGGAAACTGTGCAGCGTACGCATAGGCGACCATGAGGCCGATGTCGTGGCCGACGACACTGGCGTGGCCGATGCCCAGCGACCGCACGAGTTCGTGGACGTCGAGCGCCATGTTCTTCTTCTCATAGCCCGACGCCGGCTTCGACGAGCCGCCCGCACCGCGCAGGTCGGGAACGATCACCGTGTGCGTTTTCGCGAGCAGCGGCATGACGGGATTCCACATGTGTCCCGTCTCGGCATAGCCGTGCAACAGCACCACGGCCGGGCCGCTGCCGCCGATCCGGTAGTGGATGCGGGTGCCGTTGACCTCCGCCGTGCGGCTGCGAAACCCGGCCACTGCATCGGCAGTCGGTACGGCGTGCACCTCGCTGCCGACGGTCAGCGAGACGCCGATTCCAGCGGCACCCGCGATCAGTGCGCGGCGTGTGGGGTGGGCATCGACGGTCATGAGGAAAGTCCTTTCTGCACGGGCTTGAAGCGGGCCCTGAATTTAGGGCGCGGCTTCGCTTCGAGAAAGGACGGGAACATGGTTTACTCATTCAGTTTTGCTGAACGATGGAGCGGTACCCATGGACCGATTGCGCGCCTACGAAGTCTTCGTCGCCGTGGCGGCGCGGGGAAGTTTCACCAAGGCGGCGGATGCGCTGGACACCTCGCCGGCGAACGTGACGCGCTACATCAACGAGCTGGAGGCGCACCTGCGCACGCGCCTGATCAACCGCACGTCGCGCCGCCTGTCCCTAACGGAAGGCGGCGAAGCGCTCTTCGAACGGGCGAAGTCGATCCTCGAGGAGGTGGCGGAAACCGAGGCGCTGGCGACCACCGCATCGCTGCAGCCGCGCGGGCGCTTGCGCATCACGGCCCCGCTGAGCTTCGGCAGCCTGGTCCTGGCGCCCCTGTGGCCGCGCTTCATGGCGAAGTATCCGGAGGTCGAACTCGACATCGGGCTGATCGACCGCGTGGTCGACATCGTCGAAGAGGGCTATGACATCGCCATCCGCATCTCGCGCACCGCGTCAGGCAACCACATCGCACGCCGGCTGGGCCACTCGGAGAACATCGTGTGCGCGTCGCCCGCCTATCTTGCGGATCACGGCATGCCGCGCGTGCCTTCCGATCTGTCGCGGCATCCATGCCTTGGCTACACCTATGGCGGCACGTCCGACGAATGGCAGTTCGTGGGTCCGGACGGTGCGCTCGAGTCCGTCAGGGTACGCTGGGCCATGCGCGGCAACAGTGGCAGTACCGCTCGAGAGGCGGCGCTCGCCGGCGCCGGCATCGTCTGGCAGCCCGGCTTCGTGCTCGGCGAGGATGTGCGCGCAGGCAGGTTGGTCGAGGTGATGCCCGGTTATTGCATGCCGCCCATCGACATCCAGGCGATCTATGCGAGTCGCCGCCACCTCAGCGCAAAGATCCGGGTCATGGTGGACTTTCTGGTCGACGTCCTTCAGAGCGCTGACGGTTGACCATCTTGCGACCGCTCAGGCGGCCAGCCCATCACTTCGGCGTGGCCGACCCGCAACTGGAGGTGGCCGGCCTGCGCGCGCTTGCGCGCCTGCCATTGCGCGATGGTCTCCGTCAAAGCGGGGGTCTGCTCCGTCGCCGCCGTGGCGATGCCGTCGACCATGGCTTGCAGCATGGCCAGGTCGTGCGCGCTGCGGCGTCCGTCGATCTGCCAGTCGCCCGGTGCGCGGATCACCTTCCAGCCAAACCCGGCCAGTTGGGCGGCGGCGCGCATCGCCGCGCCGCCGCCCAGCGCAGGGCCGAAGCCCTTGTCGCGCTGTTGATGGGCCTGGAAATGCGCGTGCACCAGCGCGTCGTCGGCATCGCCCGGCGTCCATACGAGTCGATCGTCGACGTTGAGCGGCCACCAGACGGCAGCGCCCGCGTCGCGGCATCGAAGCAGGAGCGCGTCGAGCCACGGCGCCGAAACAAGGTCGAGCAGGGCCGATGCGGTGACGAGTTGGGCGCCCGCGAGCGGCACGGCGTCGAGCCCGGTGGCCAGATCGGCCTGGCAGCGCTCGACCTCGATGTGCAGGCCGTCGCTGCGCTGGAGCACCAGCACCGCCGCGCGCGGCTGCGTCTGCACTTGAAGGCCTTGCGCCGCGGCCCACGGCGCGAGCGCTTGGGGTAGCGCGGCGAGCAACCGTTCATCGTTGTCGACCAGGCGCCAGCGCTGCCGGCCGCCGAGCCGCGGCGCGATCTCGCGCAGGTTGGCGCCGGTGCCGCAGCCGAGGTCGACCACCGTCAGCGCGTCGCCCGGGGCCACGCGGCGCTTCAGGGCGGCCAGAAAGCCCGGGTCGATCGCCGTCCCGGCACGGGCCGCGTGATCGAACGGTTCGCGCAGCGCGAGCCACTCGGTGCTGAAGCCGCTCATGGCGCCGCGCCCCGGTCGACCTGCTGCAGCACCGACGCAAAGCGGGACACGGCCTGCGGCCAGGTGGGCAGGCGCGATGCGGCCAGGCGCGCCCCGGCGGCCAGCGCGGTGCGCAGGCGGCTGTCGTCCATCACGCGGCGCAATGCCTCTCGCAAGGCCACCGCGTCGCCTGGCGGCACCAGCAGGCCGGCGTCGGCCGGCACGGTGTCGGGGATCGCGCCGGCGATGCAACTGACCACCGGCAACCCGCGCGCCAGCGCCTCGGCCAGCGCCATGCCGTAACCCTCGTGGAAGGACGGCAGCACGAACAGGTCGGCCTGCGCATACAGCCCCTCGAGCGCCGGCGTGTCGATCTCGCCGTGCCACACGATGCGCTGCTGCAGACCGTGCTGCGTCGCGGCCGCCTGCGCTGCGGTCACGGCCGCGTCATCGCGCGCGAGACTGCCTGCGCAGTGCAGCGTCCAGCGGTGGTCGGCCAGTCCGGCCAGCGCCTCGATCAGCACGGCGTGGCCCTTGCGCTCGGTGACCGTCGCGACGCACAGCAGGCTGAGCGCATCGTCGCCCGCACCCCCGCCCGGGGCGAACGGCGCAGGCGCGGTGCCGGGTTCGATCACCGTCACACGGGACGAGGGCACGCCGAACGCCGCGAGGTCGCGCGCGGTGGAAGGGCTCGTGACGATCACATGGTGCGCGTGCGTCAGTGCGCGCCGCTCGCTCTCGAAGAGATCTTGGCGCACTGTTTCGGGAAGGCCGGCCTCGAAAGACAGCGGGTGGTGCACCAGCGCGACCCAGCGCAGGCGGTGTGCGTGTGCCGCGGCCAAATCCGGCAGCGCGCCAAAAGCCAGCCCATCGGCCACCACCAGCGCGCCGTCGGGCATGGCCGCCATCACCTCCGTCGCGTGTGCCAGTGTCGCGGCATCCGGCACCGGGAAGGTGGCGCCCGGCGAGCGCACCTCCACGCCCCACCCGGCGTCGCGCAGACCGTCTGCGATCTGCCGGTCGTAGGCGTAGCCGCCGGTGGCGGCCTGCCAGTCGCCGGGCACGAGGAAGGTGCAGGCACGTGCGCTCATGGCGCCGGCAGCTTCCCTTCGTAGGCGGCCCAGGCGACGTGCGACTCGTTGAGCCGCACGCGCAGGGCGTCCAGCCCGCTCGCGTGCGCGCCGAGCTCGCCGGCAGCGGCGCAGGCAGCGATGCGGTCGAAGATCACGCGGGCCATGAACTCCGTCGTGGTGTTCCGGCCGGCGAAAGCCGGGTCGTCGTCGAGGTTGCGCAGGTTGAGCGCGCCCAGCACGCTGCGCAGCACATCGGTGGCACGCGCGATGTCGACCACCATGCCGTCGGGGTCGAGCGCCGCGCGGCGGAACTCCACATCGACCACGTAGGTCGCGCCGTGCAGGCGCTGGGCCGGGCCGAAAGCCTCGCCGCGGAAGCTGTGGGCGATCATGAAATGGTCGCGGACATTGACGCTGTACATGGGTGCTTTCAGGGAAGAGGATTCAGGGGTAGTCGATGCGCTGGCACAGCACGTCGGGCGCGCCGGCGGCAAGCCGGGCCAGCACGGAGGGCAGGTCCTCGAAGGGCGCGGTGTCCGTGACGAGCGCATCGAGCACCGGGTCGCGCAGCAGGGTCAGGGCCAGCGCCATGCGGCGGGCGTGGCTCCAGCGGCCGCGCTGCGCGGTGGCCACCTGGCCGACCTGCGAACTGCGCAGCGTGAGTCGGCGCGCATGGAATGCCTCGCCGAGCGGCAGCGTCACCGTGTGCTGGCCATACCAGCTCAGTTCGAGCACCGTCGCCTCGAACGCGGCCAGGCCCAGCGCGGTCACCAGGCCGGCGGGCTGGCCGCTCGCATGCACCACGAGGTCGGCGTCGCGGCGCGCGGACACCGGGGTCGCGAAGGCCAGACCGAGCTGCGCTGCGACCGGCGCCCGTGCGGCGTAGGTGTCGACCAGTTCGACCTGGCAGCCCGGCACGCGCGAGGCGAGCCAGGCGACCAGCAGGCCGACCACGCCGCCGCCGACCACCGCGATTCGGTCGCCCAGGCGCGGCGATGCGTCCCACAGCGCATTGATGGCTGTCTCCATGTTGGCGGCCAGCACGGCGCGCGCGGGCGGCAAGCCGTCAGGAAGCGGCTGCACGGCAGCGAGGGGCACCACATAGTTCGTCTGGTGCGGGTGCAGGCAGAACACATGCCGGCCGATCCACTCGCCGGCGCCGGCCTCGACCACGCCGACGCTCGCATAGCCGTACTTCACCGGCGCCGGGAAATCGCCGGCCTGGAACGGCGCGCGCATGCGGGCATGTTCGCTGGTCGGCACTTCCCCGCGGAACACCAGCATCTCGGTGCCGCGGCTCACGCCGCTGTGCAGCGCGCGCACCCGCACTTCGCCGTCGTGCGGCGCGGCAAGCGTTTCGTGGCGGATGGCGGCGCGCCCGGGTGCTTCGACCCAGCAGGCGCGTGCATCCGCTGGCGCGACGGGAGAGGGGGGTGCGGGCATGCGGTTGCGGGTGGTGACAACCGATCTTACGGCGATGCCGTGACCGCACCGCCGGCAACAAAAAGGCCGGGCATCGCTTGCGCGAGGCCCGGCCCGGTGGCGGCCCTGGGCGCTGAGCGCCCGGGCTGCGATTACAGCGCCAGCTGATTGCTGCGGGCGGCTGCACGCGCTTCGGCCCGCACGGCTGCGCGGTCGAGGGTGCTGGCGGCCAGCGAGGTCACGCCCGCGTTGTAGCCTTCGGCGTACGGATTGGCGGAATGCGCTGCGGCCACGGCCTGGGCGCGAACGGTCGCGCGGTCGACGTTGCCGGCGATCCATTGCGCCGGGCCCGAATCGGCGCCCTCGGCATAGGGGTTCGCGCTGCGGGCAGCGACCACGGCCTGGGCCTGCACTTCGGCACGGCTGTTGGCCGACACCAGCGGGTGAACGCCGTTGTAGGTTTCGGCCTGGGCGCCCACGGTGGCGAGCAGCGAAAGGGCGGCGACGGCGATGATGTTGCGAGTGTTCATTTCAATGTCCTTCATTTCGTTTGCGATGGGATGAAGTTTGAACCGGAAACTAGGTAAAAACCCGTGGCATATGGAACCGCGGTGTTCACGTTCCGGAAACAGTCGCGTTGTTGGCGGCTCGCCCTTGACCATAATCGCGCCCCAACCATGACCCAACTCCTGATCCTCAGCGTGAGCGCGGGTAACGGCCACGTCCGCGCCGCCCAGGCCCTGGCCGCGGCCGCCGCACTGCTCGGGCCGCCGCGCAGCGCCGTCCACATCGATGCGATGGCGCATGTCGCGGGTGGCTTTCGCAAGGTCTACACCGACTGGTACCTCCAATTGGTCAACCGTGCGCCCGAGCTCTGGTCCTACCTGCACCAGAAGGCCGACAGCACGCCACACAGCGCCACCTCGCAACGGCTGCGCCGCGGCATCGAGCGCGTGAGCGCCGGCGCCCTGCTGCGCGAGATCCAGCGCGCAAAGCCGCGAGCGATCGTCTGCACGCATTTCCTGCCGGCCGAGCTCCTCATGCGCGAGCGCGCCCGAGGTCGCGTCGATTGCCCGGTCTGGTTGCAGGTGACGGACTACGACCTGCACAACATGTGGATCGTGCCGGGCATGGCCGGCTACCTGGCGGCCACCGAGGAAGTGGCCTTCCGCATGCGCGCGCGCGGGCTGCCGGCCGATCGCATCCACGTCACTGGCATTCCGGTGATGCCGGCCTTCTCGCAGCCCGATGCGCCCGGGCTCGCACGCGATGCCTGTGTGGCCCGCCTGGGGCTGGACCCGGCCCGCCGGGTGGTGCTGATGGCCTCCGGCGGTGCGGGCGTCGGCGATCTGCCCAGCATGGTCGAGCGCGTGCTCGCGCAGGGTGGACCGGGCAGCGATTTCCAGGTGATCGCGGTCGCGGGCCGCAACGCTGCGGCGCACGAGGCGCTGGCTGCTCTCGCGCAGCGCCGGCCCGGCCGCCTCGTTGCCCTCGGCTTCACCGACGAGATGGAAAAGCTCATGGCCGCGGCCGACCTGGTGGTCACCAAGCCCGGCGGGCTGACCATCTCGGAATGCCTTGCACTCGGCAAGCCGATGCTGCTGGTGTCGCCGATTCCGGGCCAGGAGGAGCACAACGCCGGCTTCCTCATGGAAGAGGGCGCAGCCTGGCTCGCCTACGACACGATCGGCCTCGAATACAAGCTGGCGCGCCTGATGGCCGCGCCCGAACAACTCGCGCGCATGGCCGGCAGGAGCCGTGCACTCGGCAAGCCCGACGCCGCGCGGCGCGTCCTCGACTGCGTGTTGGCGGGCACATGAACGACGACCACTTCGAACGGCGCATCGGCCGCACCGTGGTGTACCTCGTCTGGGTCGTCGTGATGGCGTACTTCTTCGCCAACGCCGAGATCCAGATCGAGGGCGCGGCCGGCTGGGCTGCCAACCTGCCCACCTGGCGCATCGAGTCGCACTGGCTGCTCGACGTGTTTTGGGGCGGCCGCGCGATGACGGGCTACCACGCCTGGGTGTTCCCGTTCATGGCGTTGGTGTTTTTCGCGCCGCTGGCTTTCAACGGCCGCTGGACCTGGCGCGACGCCGGCCTGGCGCTGGTTGGGCTCATGGTGTTCTGGATCGCGGAGGACTTCATGTGGTTCATCGTCAACCCGGCCTACGGCTGGGCGCGATTCAACCCGGTCGACGTGCCGTGGCACAAACACTGGCTGTTCGGCGCCCCGGTCGACTATTGGGTGGGACTGGGCGGCGCGGCGCTGATCCTCTACGTACGGCACCGCCGGCGCGTCGCCGTCGAACCCGAGCACAAGGCATGAAGCGTCGCTCCAAACGCCACTACGCCGAGGTCGCGGTGCGGCCCGGCACCTGGGCCGACCCGATGGCGGGCCAGGGCCACCGGCTGGAGAACCTGCACCGCATCACGCCCACCCTGTACCGCAGCGCGCAACCGCGGCGCGAGGACGTGCCGGCGCTGCAGGCGCTCGGTATCAAGACGGTGATCAGCTTGCGCTCGTTCAACAGCGACGAGCGCGCGCTGCGCGGCAGCGGGATCGACCTGGTGCGCGTGCCGATCGACACCTGGTCGATCAACGACGACGAGGTGCTGCGCGCGCTGCGCGCGATCCGCGAGGCCGAGAAGAAGGGCCCGGTGCTGATCCACTGCTGGCACGGCGCAGACCGCACCGGCGTGGTGGCCGCGGTCTACCGAATGGCCCTGCAGGGCTGGGACAAGGACGCGGCGCGGCACGAGATGTTCCGCGGCGGCTATGGCTATCACACGCTGTGGCGGAACATTCCGGGCTATCTCGGCAGGGTGGATCCGGTGGCGATGCGGGCGGCGCTGCAGGAACCCTGAGCGGCGGGCTCTTTGCAGGACAGCGCCTGCACGGTCGTCATCCGCTGTCCGTCGTCGCGCCGCCAGCGGGCTCTGGCAATGTCCCCGGTGCCTGAAAACAGCGACGGAGACATTGAAATGGCAGACGACTTTGGAAACCGCGGCCCGCGTGATCGTGGGCGCATCGCACTCGAGGAACCGCACGAGGTTCGCTACTGGACACGGGCGCTCGGCGTGACCGAGGCCCAGCTCCGTGCCGCGATCCAGGCCACCGGCGACGCCACCCATGCGGTGCGCCGGCAGCTCCAGGCTTCCTCGCCACCGGACGGCCAGCTGCAGATGGGCTGACGCGGGCGCTCCGCGGGGCCGGCTTCCGCTAAAGTCGGCGGCCCATGACCACGTCGCCGCCCCGCCCCCGCTTCCAGCGCGCAGCGCCGCCTGTGCCTGCCGCTGCCGGCGGCACCGACGGGCCCTCCAGGCTCAACAAGCGCATGGCCGAACTGGGGCTCTGCTCGCGCCGCGAGGCGGACGCCTGGATCGAGCAGGGATGGGTCAAGGTCAACGGCGCGGTCGCCGAAATGGGCGTCAAGGTGAGCCCGACGGACCGGATCGAGGTCGACCGGAAGGCCCAGGGTCACCAGGCCACCCAGGTCACGATCCTGCTGCACAAGCCGATGGGCTATGTGAGCGGCCAGGCTGAAGACGGCCATGAGCCCGCCGTGATGCTCATCAACCCGCGCACGCACTGGCGCGAGGACCCGAGCACCCACCGCTTTTCCCCGCCGCAACTGCGCGGCCTCGCGCCTGCGGGCCGGCTCGACATCGACTCGGTCGGCTTGCTGGTGCTGACGCAGGACGGCCGCGTGGCCCGCCAGCTCATCGGCGAAGACTCGGGCATCGAAAAGGAGTACCTGGTGCGCGTGGCCTACCACGGACTGAACAAGCCGGCACCGCCGGGGCAGCTCGTGCGCATCGATGACGACGATCCGGTCATGACCAATGTGCAGGCGGTGTTTCCGCCGGCGATGCTCGCGAGGCTGCGCCACGGCCTGAGCCTGGATGGCCAGCCCCTCAAGCCGGCCCGGGTCGAGTGGCAGAACCCCGAGCAGTTGCGCTTCGTGCTCACCGAAGGCAAGAAGCGCCAGATCCGCCGCATGTGCGAGCAGGTCGGGCTCAAGGTGGTGGGGCTCAAGCGCATCCGCATCGGCCGCGTGGTGCTGGGCAACCTGCCAGCGGGGCAGTGGCGCTACCTCGGGCCACACGAGAAGTTTTGACACGCAGGAGCATCCCATGCGCACAACCGCCTTCAGAATTCTTGGCGTATCCGCCGCTCTGGCGAGCGTTCTTTTCTGGCCGCAGGCCCAGGCGCAGCAGGGCACGGTCAACGCGCTGTGCAGCACCGATGCCGGCTGGTGCGAGATGGCCGCCACCGAGTTCACGCGCGCGACCGGCATCAAGGTCAACCAGGCGCACAAAGGCACCGGCGAGATCGGCGCGCAGTTGCGCGCCGAAGCCGCGAACCCGAAGACCGACATCTGGTGGGGCGGCACCGGCGACCCTTTCTTGCAGGCCGCCGAGCAAGGCCTGTTGGACGCCTACCGGCCCGCGTACATCAACGACCTGCACGAATGGGCCGTGCGGCAGTACGCCATGAGCGGCAACCAGGTCGGCGGCTTCTACACCAGCACCATCGGCTTCGGATTCAACACCGACGTTCTCAAGAAAAAGAAGATCCCCGAGCCGAAGTGCTGGGCCGATCTGGTCAAGCCCGAATACAAGGGCGAGATCGGGATCTCGCATCCCGCCACGAGCGGCACGGCCTACACCATCATCGCGGGGCTGGTGCAGCAGATGGGCGAGGAGCCCGCCTTCGACTACCTGAAGAAGCTGCACCGCAATACCATCTCCTACACGCGCAGTGGCCAGGCCCAGGCGCCCGAGGTGGCCAAGGGCGAAGTCGCGGTCGGCGTGAGCTTTCTGTTCGGCTTCGAGCGGTGGCGCCACGAGAAATTCCCGGTCAAGACAGCGTCGCCCTGCGAAGGAACCGGCTACGAGATCGGCGGCATCGCCCTGGTGAAGGGCGCGCGCAACAAGGCCAACGCGCTCCAGTACTACGACTGGCTCATGAGCCCGGCCGGCCAGGCGATCGGCGCGAAGGCGGGCAGCTTCCAGACGCCGGCCAACAAGACCTTCAAGCCCGATGCGCGCATCCCGTCGTCCGACGGCGTGAAGCTCATCAAGTACGACTTCGAGAAGTACGGCAAGGCGGCCGAGCGCCGGCGCCTGATCGACCGGTGGACCAGGGAAGTGGAGTCCCTGCCGCGCTGAACGCGGCCGGCCGGTCAGGCGTTGCGCGCGAGCGTCGGGTGCGAGTCGTCGTACTCGCCGGGCGCCGCCAGCAGCAGGCGGTAGACGAGGGCGCCGATGGCGGCGCCGGCGATCGGCGCGAGCCAGAACAGCCAGAGCTGGTCGATCGCATGGCCCGGGCCGAACACCGCGACGCCGGTGCTGCGCGCCGGATTGACCGAGGTGTTCGTCACCGGGATCGACACCAGGTGGATCAGCGTCAGGCACAGGCCGATGGCGAGGCCGCCGAAGCCGGCCGGATTGCGCTTGGACGTGGTTCCGAGAATCACGACAAGGAACACCGCCGTCATCACCACCTCGCAGACCAGCGCGGCCACCAGGCTGTACTTGCCCGGCGAGTGTTCCCCGAATCCGTTGGTCGCGAAGCCGCCGAGCTCGAACCCGGGCTTGCCCGACGCGATCAGCAGCAGCACGCCGCCGGCCGCGATGGCCCCGAGCACCTGGACGATGACGTAGCCCGCCAACTCCGACGTCTTGAAGCGGCCCGCCAGGGCCAGCCCGACCGAGACGGCCGGATTGAAATGGCCGCCCGAGATGCCGCCGAATGCGTAGGCGCCGGTCAGCACCGTCAGGCCGAAGGCCAGCGAGACGCCGACGAAGCCGATGCCCAGGCCGGGAAATGCCGCCGCCAGCACGGCACTGCCGCAACCTCCGAAGACCAGCCAGAAAGTGCCGATGAATTCGGCCGACCATTTCTGCAATTTGGTGTGTTCCATTTTTTTCATTCCCTTTGTGTGACACAACCGCAGGTGCGCGGTGCGGGCCGAATTGTAGGGAGGCGTTACTTTTTCGGACTGCAACAAGTTCACGGAACGCCGGGTTGAAAATACGCCGCCGGCAACCATTTGCCAGACCAACTGCAACCTCTCTTATTTCCATGACCAGCGCCAGCACCAAACTCCCGTTCCAGGCCGAAGTGGCCCAGCTTCTGCATCTCGTCACGCACGCGCTCTACTCCAACAAGGAGATCTTTCTGCGCGAACTGATCTCCAACGCGTCGGATGCCTGCGACAAGCTGCGCTTCGAGGCGCTCGACCACCCCGAGCTGTACGAAGACCAGCCGGAGCTGAACGTGCGCCTGAGCTT